>CALMIQ010000323.1 GCA_937863965.1 uncultured Micropruina sp. | reverse complement strand
CCGAGAACCACCACCAGCATCACCACCGCGACGACCTCGCCCACGGCCGATCACCCTAGACCCCCGTGGCAGCAGCATGGGTCCACCCGAAAGGGGCGTTGCCCGCTGATCTCGTCGCGGTGGGGTTCTGAGGTCCCGGCAGCCGGGATGACGAGGTCGGTTCGACCCGCCGGGTGGCCGCGCCGTCCCGGGCTGGACCCGGGACCTCCGGTGGAGGTGTTGTGTACGGGCGAGGCTCAGCGGCGCAGTGAGGCCGGCCCGCCGGGGACGCCGATCCGGACGCCGGTGTCGGCCAGCGTGCCGTCGGCGATCGCGTACACCGCCAGGCAGCGGTCGGCGTACAGCTGGGCGACCAGGCGGGTGGAGTCGGCGGTGAACACCACGCCCTGGGCGGCGGCCCCGGTGGGCAGTGCCGCCACCCGGCGCAGCTCGCCGTCGTGATTGGCGAAGAGCACGAGCACCCCGGTCGCGCTGTGGCCCGGTTGATCGGGCGGCAGCTGGCTGCCGGCCATGCACAGCGCGGCGACCCAGGCGCCGTCCGGCGAGATCGCGACGCCCTCGGGCACCGACGGGACGGCGGCGTGGGCGACCGCGCGGAACGGCCGCGACGAGGTGTCGACCAGGGTGATCAGGTCGGCGTCGCCGGCGCTGAGGCCGTTGCGGACGTCCTTGCCGGCGTAGCCGACGCTGCCGATCACCGCCCAGTCGCCGGAGGCGTCGGTGTCGACGACGTAGGGGCTGACCCCGGTAGCGATCCGGTGGGGGAGCAGCACGGCCCGGTCCCCGGTCAGGTCGACGACGACCGCCCCCTGCTCGTCGCGCAGCGAGACGATGGCGGCGCTGCCGTCGGCGAGCAGTCCGATCCCGGACAGCCGGCCGTCGGAGAGCCGCAGCCGTTGCAGTTCGGCCACCGCGCCGTCCGCGACGCCGAACACGAGCAGAGTGCCGGCCACGGTGGTGACCAGCAGCCGTGCGCCGTCGGGCGTGAAGGCGACCGCCTGCGGGTGGCTGCCGATCTCGATCACCTCGACCGCGGGGTCGCCGGCGTCGAGGTCGACGAGTTGCAGGATCTCGTGGAAGACCAGGGCACCGGCGTCCGGGTCGTAGGAGGTGGGTGCAGCGACGGCGGCGAGCCGGCCGCCGGGGGAGAGCGCCACCGCCTGCGGCGGGCCGACGATGGACGTCCGGACCGGCACCTCGGCGAGCACCCGGGGAGGCCGTTCGGCGAGGTCGATCAGGCTGAGGGTGTCGGGGCCGACGCCGGCCGGGAACAGGTCCCGGCCGGCGTCGCGGACCAGCTTGGCGTCATTGGCGCTGACGAACAGTTCCATGTCTGGGTCGTGAGGGTCAGTAGCCGAGGGCCGTGTCGACCACGTTGGCCAGCGGACGGCCCGCCAGGTAGGCGCGCAGGTTGTCGCAGAAGATCTCGCAGATCCGCTCGTCCTCGCGGTTGTCCAGTCCGCCGGAATGCGGGCTGACCAGGACGTTCTCCAGATCCCATAGCGGGGAGTCGGACGGCAACGGCTCGACCGCGAAGACGTCCAGGGCGGCGAAACCGACCTGGCCCGAGCGCAGGGCGTCGACCAGGGCGTCCTCGTCGATCACCGTGCCGCGCCCGACGTTGACGATCGTCACGCCCGGCTTGGCCAGCGACAGGATGCGGGTGCCGATCAGCTTCTCGGTCTGCGCCGTGCCGGGCAGGGTGAGCACGATGTGGTCGGCCCGGCCGACGATGCTCTCCAGATCGTCCAGGGCGTGCACCTCGTCCACGTTCTCGACCGGGTCGGGCCGGCGCTTGACGCCCAGCACCGTCATACCGAGCGCCTTGCAGCGCTTGGCGACCTGCTGGCCGATGCCGCCCAGCCCGGCGATCAGCACCGTGCTGCCCTCGATCGGACGCCCCACGACGCGGGTGGGCCACTCGTGCGCCCGCTGCTGGCGCTGTAGCCGGGGAAGCTCCTTGCAGCCGCAGAACAGCCCGAAGATCGCCCACTCGGCCAGCGGGATGCCGTGCGCCCCGGCCGAGGTGGTGAAGACGATCCGCTGCAGGGCCTCCTCCGGCAGGCCGGCGGCGACCACCTGGCTGCCGCCGCCCGCCGCCATGGTCATCACCCAGCGCAGGCCGGGGTTGGCGGCCACGGTGCGGGTGAGGGCGGGTGGCTGGACGTCCGGAATGCCGTAGAGCACCTCGGCGGTGTCGATCAGCGCGTCGAAGCGGGCCTGCTGCTCGGCCGTCCGGCTGAATGACGGATCGCCGGCGAAGTCGGCCGGGTGCCGCATCGGGGGCAGCAGTTCCTGGTCGACCACCACCTCGACCCGAGGGTCGACGGCCGCGATCCGGTCGCACAGTTCGGGGGCGAGTGGGGCGGCGACGACCACCCTCACCTTGTCCTGCTCAGGCATGCACGGTCTCCTGTCCAGCATCGTTGAAGTCCGTCAGACTACGGCCCCTGGTCTCCGGGGTGACGAACGAGGTGGCGAACGAGATCAGGGCGAGCACCGCCGAGTAGAGCGCGATGACCCACCAGGCGTTGCCGGTCACGGCCAGCATCGCCGCGCCGACCAGCGGGGCGATGCCGCCGGCGATCACGGCTGAGAACTCGCGTGCGGTGGCGACCCCGGTGAACCGGTGGGCGTTGCCGAACAGCTCCGGCAGCAGGGCGCACTGCGGGCCGAGCATCGACTGCACGCCGATGCCGATGCCGACACCCATCACCAGCAGCACCAGCCAGACCTCGCCGATAGTGAGCAGCCAGAAGCCGGGGAAGGCGAAGACGGCGGTGAAGAAGGCGCCCCAGCGGTAGACCGGCACCCGGCCCCAGCGGTCGGAGAGGGCGCCGAACAGCACGACGGTGAAGACCGAGATGGCGGCCGCCACCACCGCGCCCCAGGTGCCGATCAGTTGCTGACCCTGGTAGGCGGGCAGGCTGGCGACGTAGGCCAGCAGCAGCGCCGAGTAGATCGAGGAGTTGCCGTTCTCTCCCATCCGCAGTCCGATACCGATCAGGATGTTGCGCTTCGAGGTCGCGATCGCCTGGCCCACGCTCTGCTTGACCGGCGCCTCCCGGTGCGCTTCGGCCTCTTCCAGGGCCTCGAACGCGGGGGACTCCTTGAGCCGCAAACGGATCACGACGGCGACGATGATCAGCACGGCGCCGAGCAGGAACGGAACCCGCCACAGCCAGCCCAGCAACACCTCACGCTGCGCGAGGCCGAGCAGGGCGAAGGTGCCGGCGCCGAGCAGGGTGCCGACCTGGATGCCGACGAACGGCAGGGCGGCGAAGAAGCCGCGGCGCTTGCGTGGCGCGAACTCGGAGATCAGCACGGTGGCACCGGCCTGTTCCGCACCGGCGCCGAGGCCCTGGGCGACGCGGAGCGCGACCAGCAGGATGGCGCCCCAGATGCCGGCCATCTCGTAGGTCGGCAGCATGCCGATCAGCATGGACGAGCCGCCCATCAGCGCGATGGTGATGATCAGCACGATCTTGCGGCCGAGCTTGTCGCCCATGGCGCCGAAGATCAGGCCGCCGATCGGGCGGGCCGCGAACCCGACGGCGTAGGTGCCGAAGGCCGCGATGGTGCCGCCGGCGGGACCGAGCGGCTTGAAGAACAGCTCGCCGAAGATCAGCGCGCTGGCCAGGCCGTAGATGTAGAAGTCGTAGTACTCCAGGGCGGAGCCGACGGACGAGGCGAGGGTGGCGCGGCGGAGCTGGACCGGATCGACGGCCTCCGGCTCCTCGGTGGGTGGGAGAAGGTCATTCCTTGGCACAGACATGGAGAGCTCCTTTGTTCTCACTGATGACTTACCACCATCATGCACTATAGATCGGACGATGGTCAATAGATCGAACGCAACGGTGCGGCTGCGTTCCCGTCTCGGTCTTGGAGGTCCTTCCGGGCGCGGTGAGTCCCCGTGGGTGTGGAGGTGTTGCGGGGTGGGCGGGCGTCGGTCGTGCAGGTGCACGGCATCGGATCGGGCTCTGGCGTCGCGCGAGCAGGTGGGGTCGTCGCCCGGGCGGCGGCGTCCGGGCGGTCGACGTGGGCGGCCTGGCTGCTCGGCGGGGAGCCGGTGCCGGCGCGAGGCTCAGCCGGTGGCCATCGGGTTGCCCAGCAGCCTGGCCACCCGGTCGAGTTCGGCCACGAACCGGTCGCGGACCTCGTCGTTCCAGTCCGACTTGTGCTTGGTCACGCTGATCGCCAGGATCGGCGCCCGGACGCCGCGGGTCGGCACCACGACGGCCAGGCCCACGACGCTGTCCGCGGACTCCTCGTCGTCGACGGCATAGCCGCGGGCACGGGCCAGGCGGATGTCCTTGAGCAGCCGGGGGACGGTGCGCCGCGAGCGCCCGGTGAGGCGCGGCAACTCGTCGATCCCGTAGTAGAGCCGCTCGATCTCGGAGTCGTCCAGGCGTGCCAGCAGCGCCTTGCCCTGGGCGCAGGCGGACGCCGGCAGCCGGTCGCCGATGTTGGTGGTCAGCCGGATCGCCGGATGCCCCTCATAGCGGGCCAGGCACAGGGTGTCGATCCCCGCCGCGGTGGACAGCCGCAGGGTCTCGGTGCGGAACACCTCGGACTCGAGGCAGGCGCGGTGGAACTCGCTCACCTGATCGAGCCGGGACAGGTAGGAACCGCCCAGCTCGACCAGTTTGCGGCCCAGCGAGTAACCGAGATCGTCGCGACGGATCAGCCCGCCCAGCTCGAGCGCGGTGCAGATCGTGCTGGTGGACGACTTGGGCACGCCGAGATCCCGGCTGAGGTCGGACAGCGTCATCGTGCCGGACTCGCTGGCGGCCAGCGCGTTCAGCACGGCGACCGCGCGGCTCACCGCAGGAGCCGCTCCCGGTGGTGTGACATCGGTTCCGCCGCGTACGGGTGACATGGTGGCACCCTAGCGTTCGTTCGCCAGAATGAACACAGGTCAGTGAATCGTCTAGGCCCGAGCCGACGAGTCCTCGATCCACTGCTGGACGACCGAGGCGTCCTCGTCGCCGAGCCCGGCCTCGGTGAGCGCGGTGTATGCCCCGAGCAGCGCGTCGACGGTCACCAGCCGCAGCCCGGAGACCTCCGCCTCCTCGATGACCGCCTTGAGATCCTTGATCAGGAATTTGGCGGGACCGGCGGCGGCGTGGTCGTGGTTGACGAACTTCGGTCCCTTGACCTCGAGGATGCGGGACGCCGCGTAGCTGGTCGAGAGCAGGTCGAAGAGCCGGGCGACGTCGAGTCCGGCCCGCTCGGCCAGCAGGGACGCCTCGGCGACCGCGACCACCTCGGCGGCCACGATCAGTTGGTTGCAGGCCTTCGCCACCTGACCGGCGCCCAGGGGTCCGAGATGCACCGCGTTTCCGGTGGCTGACATCACGTCGACTACTGCCTTCGCTGCGGAGTCCGGTCCGCCGATCATGATCGAGAGCGAGCCGCCCTCGGCCCCCTCGACGCCGCCGCTGACCGGTGCGTCGACCACCGTGACCGGCGCGCCGAGGTCGTTGAGCCGGGCCTGCAGATCACGGACGTCCTTGGCCGAGGTGGTGGACGACACCACCAGGATGAGCGGACGCTCGACGCCCGCCAACAGCCCGTCGGGGCCCTCCAGCAGCGCATCGATGTCGCCGATGGCGGGCACCATCAGGATCACCAGGTCGCTGTTGCGGGCGACCTCGCGGGCGTCGCCGGCCAGTTCGGCGCCGCCGGCGACGAGTTCGGAGAGTCGCTCGGGGAAGCGGTCGAGCAGGGTCAGGCGTCCGCTCGCGCCCTGCTTCTGGATGTGCCCGGCCATCGGGAGGCCCATGCGACCCAGGCCGATGAATCCCACGTCCATGTGGTACTCCATTCATTCTAGAGAACAGCGTTCATCTTATTGAACAAGCTTAGCGCGTGGCCGCCGCTGGCGCCAGGGGTGACCGGTGCCTCGGCCCGGCTGCGACGACGGCCGGCCGTGGCCGGCGTGGGACGGTCTGGCCCAGGGTGGTGCGCACGGGTCGGTGGTGGGCGATACTGCCCGCCATGGGTCGCGACATCGAAACCAAGACGTACACCAGGGAGCAGCGGCAGCGGTACCGCGAGAAGGTGCAGCACTGCCTGGACGTGTTCGAACAGATGCTGGCAGCCGACAGTTTCGACTTCGACGAGCCGCTCAGCGGCATGGAGATCGAGTTGAACCTGGTCGGCAGGGACTATCTGCCGAAGATGGACAACGCGGACGTCCTGCGGGCGATCGCCGATCCCGAGTACCAGACCGAGCTCGGCAAGTTCAACATCGAGTTCAACGTGCCGCCGGGGCCGCTGGCCGGCGACGCCCTGGCGCGGCTCGAGGAGTTGCTGCGGGCGTCCATGAACGAGGCGGAGCGGCGCTCGTCGGCGCTCGGCACCCACATCATCATGACCGGCATCCTGCCCACCGTGATGCCGGAGACCTTCGAGGGCGAGTGGATGAGCGAGAACGTCCGGTACGCCGCCATCAACGACGCCGTCCTGGCCGCGCGCGGCGAGGACATCCACATCGACATCGAGGGCCCGGGTGGCGAGACGCTCAGCCGCTATGTGGATTCGGTGGCGCCGGAGTCGGCCTGCACCTCGATGCAATTGCATCTGCAGGTGCGCCCGGAGGATTTCGCCGACCATTGGAATGCGGCCCAGGTGCTGGCCGGCCCCCAGTTGGCGCTGGCCGCCAATTCGCCCTTCCTGATGGGCCGGCAGTTGTGGGCGGAGACCCGGATCGTGCTCTTCACCCAGGCGACCGACACGCGCCCGATCGAGTATGCCAACCAGGGCGTCCGGCCCCGGGTCTGGTTCGGCGAGCGCTGGATCACCTCGATCTTCGACCTGTTCGAGGAGAACGCGCGGTGGTTCCCGGCCCTGCTGCCCGAACTCGACCCGGAGGATCCCCAGGCGGTCTTCGACGGTGGCGGCGCGCCGCAGCTGGCCGAGATGCGGCTGCACAACGGCACCATCTACCGCTGGAACCGCCCGATCTACGACGTGGCCGGCGGGACGCCGCACCTGCGGCTGGAGAACCGGGTGCTGCCGGCCGGGCCGACCGTGGTCGACACGCTGGCCAATGCCGCCTTCTACTACGGGACGCTGCGCACGCTGGCCGCCGAGGACCGTCCGGTGTGGACCCGGATGGCGTTCTCGACCGCCCACGAGAACTTCCTGGAGGGCTCGCGGCAGGGCATCGACGCCGACCTGTTCTGGCCGGGCGTGGGGCAGATGCCCGCCTCGGAGTTGATCCTGCGTCACCTGCTGCCGCTGGCCTACCGGGGTCTGGATGCCTGGGGCGTCGACCCGGCGGTGCGCGATCGCCTGCTGGGCATCGTCGAGGGACGCTGCATGACCGGCATGAACGGCGCCCAATGGCAGATCGAGGCGGTCCGCTCGCTGGAGGCGTCCGGAGTTCCGCGGGTGGAGGCCTTGCGTCGGATGGTCGCGGCGTATGCGACGCAGATGCACGCCAATATCCCTGTGCATACCTGGGAGAAGCTCTAACTCTGGATGAGAAAAACTCAGACAGGGGTCGCGGCCGGCGCTTTCGTTCGATTTCCTTGTTAGGCTTCGCAGATTGGTAGCGAGGAAGTTGGGGGGAAATGACCACGCCACCAGATAACGACGCACGCAAGAATTCGGTTGGCACGCCCCGCCGGATCGATGACGTGACGCCCGCAGTTCCGCACCGACGCCCGCACCGCGCGCTGCGGGAGCGGCTTCCACTGCGCTCGTACCTGCTGAACGCCGCAGCGATCGGAATCGCGGTGCTGCTTGCGCCGGTGCTGACGAAGTCGTCGGCGACCGTGGCGGTGCCGCGGCCCGCCGAGGTGGCGGTGGCGAGCGCCGAGCCGGCCCGGGATCAGCGGTTCGCGACCGAGCCGCCCCAACCGGCGCCCGACCGGAACGCCAACCGGGAGGACCTCGACCACGACGACACGCTGTCGCCGCCGCCACCGGGCAAGGCGGTCGCGTCCAACGGCAGCGACTTCGTCTCACCGGTACCGGGCCCGATCACCGGCGGGTTCGGGCAACGGTTCCACCCGATCCTGCATTACTGGCGGATGCACAACGGCGTCGACATGCGCGCCGCCTGCGGCACCGTGGTGATCGCCGCCTATCGCGGCGAGGTCGTCCAGGCCGGACCCAACGGCGGCTACGGCAACCTGGTGGTCATTGATCACGGCACCTTCAACGGCAAGCACGTGATCAGCAAGTACGCCCATCTCTCGCGCATCGGCGTCCGGGTCGGCGACCGGGTCGAGACCGCGCAGGGCATCGCGCTGTCCGGCACCACCGGCCTGTCCACCGGCTGCCATCTGCACTTCGAGATCAAGGAGAACGGCTCCTACGTCGATCCGGCGCCCTACCTGACCGGCAAGTCCTCGCCGCGTCCGGACGGCCCGATCAACGACCTGGGACCGAGCGCTTCGCCCAGCCCGTCGTCGAGCCCCAGCGCCACGCCTTCGGCCAGTGCGACTCCGTCGGCAAGCCCGACACCCTCGGCAACCCCGACACCGTCGAAGACGCCCACGCCGTCGCCGTCCGCGACGCACACACCGCCGCCGTCCCCGACGCCCACGCCGTCGCCGTCCAAGTCCACCAAGCCGACGCCGACGCCCACGCCGACTCCGTCCGAGAGCGAGAAGCCGACGCCCACGCCCACCCCGACCCCGTCGGACAGCGAGAAGCCGACGCCCATGCCGACCGCCAAGGCCACGCCGAGCCCGACACCGCCGCGGTCCAAGAGTGCGCCCGCACCCACGCCCAGCGAGACCGCCGGCGACTCGCCCGATCCGACTCCCGACAAGTCGGAGCGGGCCAGCGCGTCGCCGACGCCGTCCAAGCCGGAGGATGAGCTCCTGGACGAGGGCTCTGCCGCGCCCTCGCCGTCGGCAACCCCGGGCGCCTAGCCTGCCCGGGCCCGACCCGCGTCCTGCGCGGTGCCAGGACGGCGTCCCGCCGGCTTCCCCTCGTCGCCGGACGACCCGCGGCGATGCCCCACCAGCGGGCCGGTGCCCACTAGGCTCAGTGCCCGATGAACGGGCTGATCTCCGGGTGGCGACGCCGAAGGCTCTTCGCCTCGCCGGCGCGCGACCGGCGTCCCGTGCCGGCGTGGAGCTGGATCCCGTTCGCCGCCATCGCGGGAGCGCTGGCGCTGTTGACCGCCCTGCGTGCCCTCGGCGTAGATGGCCCGGACTGGTACCGCTGGCTGACCGACCCGCGGCAACCGCTGGTGCCAGCCCTGTTCCTCGGCTCCATCGTCGCCTCCGCCGCCCTGTACGGCCGGGCGCGCCACAGCCCCGGCCGGGTCGTCGGCGTCCTCAGTGTCTCGGCGTTCGCCGTCGGCGCCCTGGTGCTCGGGATCGCGTCCTACATCAACTGCGGCGTGGACGGCCCGCCGTTCTTCGAGCAGCTGATCTGGGTGCTGTCCGGCAACGGCGCCGACCCCTGGGGTGCCGGGCCCGGCTGCCCCACCCAGCCGCCGCTGGCCCACCACCTGGCGCGGCTGTGCGCCCTGTGGGGTGCGCTGGCCAGTGTCCTCGGCGTGGTCATTGCCATGCTGCGGCGGCAGATCGACCGCTGGCTGGCGACCTGGGCGGATCGTGCCGTCGTGGTGCTGGGCGCCTCGGCCCAGGCGGCGGCGATGGTCCGGGTGCTGGCCGCCAACCGCTCGCCCGGATCGGCACTGCTGGTGGTCGACCACACCGGCGACGAGGCGTTCGGCGCCACGGTCCGCTCGCTGGGCGGCCGGGTGCTGGCCGCCGAGGCCGTGGACGCCGAACTGCTGCGCGGCCTGGTCACGGTGCGCGGACGGATCGCCGTCGAGGCCGTGCACATCATCGAGGAGCGGGTGCCGGAGGCGCTGGCCACCTTCGCCCAGCTCGCCCGGGTGTTGGACGCCGCAGCGCCCAACGAGGCGCTGGTCAGCCGGGTGCTGCTGCGGATCGACGATCCGTGGGCGGCGGAGAACTGGCGGCGGAGCATCACCAGCACCGAGCGCAGCTGGCTGGCGGACGCGCTCTCGGCCACCGAGCAGACCGCCCGGGCCCTGGTCGCCCGGATCGATTCGATCGGCGCCCGGCGCCTGGTGGTGGCCGGCGAGGGCGACCTCGCCGTCGCGGTGCTGGCCGAGGTGGCCCGGTGCGAGCGGGAGCGACGCGTCCTGCAGCCCGGCCGGGACGCCCGGCCGCTGGAAGTCACCGTCATCGGCGCCGGCGCGGCCGCGCTGGCGGCCGAGCACACCGCGCAGCAGGCCCGGTTCGGCAACGACAGCGGGATCGCCGAGCTGCGGGTGATCGCCGATCCGGCCACCGATCCGGTGCTGGTGGCCGCCGGACGCAACGAACTGACCACCCTGCTGGTGATCGCACAGTCCCAGCCCGAACTCAACCGTCCGACCCGGCTCGCCGGGCAGCTGCCGGAGGTGACCATACTGGCCGTGGATCCGGCCAGCTCCGAGCTGCCCGACCAGCCGTTGGTCGGCCGGTTGACCGGCTTCGGCATCGGTCTGCTGACCGGCGACGAGCCGCCCGAGGACCACTGGACGCGGATCGCCCGCCTGCTGCACGCCGCCTACCTGACCCAGCTCGGCGACGCGGTCGGTTCCCGGCCGTCGTCCCGGCCGTGGCCGGAGCTGCCGGTCTTCTTCCGGCAGAGCAACCTGCGCCAGGTGCACTGCCTGTTCTCGGGCGTCACCCTGCTGGGCCGCTCCTGGGCGGCCGAGGGGGACGGCGAGGAGCTCGACGCCGCCGAGATCGACTTCCTCAGCCGGCGCGAGCACGAGTCCTGGCGCCGGTTCTACCTGGCCAACGGCTGGCGTCCGGGCGCGCAGCGGGACGACGCCCGGTTGGTGCACGACTGGCTGGTCGACTGGGACGCGCTGCCGCCCGCCGCCCGGGTGCGCACCAGCAACGGCGTCCGCCGGTCGCTGGCGCTGGTGGACACCGCCGGCTACCGGTCGCGGCGGCGCACCGAGCTGCTGCCGTTCCGCCGGCGCGGCGAGGTGCGGGCAACCCGTTCGGAGGCGGCCTGGCAATGGCGGACCGAATCCGATGCCGCCATGCGGGCCGCGGCGGGGGACTGGCGGGTGAGCGACCCGCAGAGCGGCCGGGTGTGGTCGGTGGACCCGGCGGCGTTCGCGGCCGGCCACGAACGGATCGAGGGCGACCGGTATCGGCGGATCGGCACCGTGCGCGCCCGTCCGGCCCATCTGGGTGAGCCGGTCGACACCCTCGAGGGCCCGGCGGTGGCCGAGCCGGGTGACTGGCTGGTGCAGGGCGAGCTGGGCGAACGGTGGCTGGTGCCCGATGAGCGGTTCCGGGGGTCCTACGAACCGCTCTGAGGGCGGGGCGCCGGCACGCCCGGGGCCGAAGTTAGGCAAACCTCACGGTTCCCACCTGCGACCGATTGCCGTTCGCTAACGTTGCCTTCATGGCGACTT
The DNA here is from genome assembly GCA_937863965.1 of uncultured Micropruina sp. Taxonomy (GTDB): domain Bacteria; phylum Actinomycetota; class Actinomycetes; order Propionibacteriales; family Propionibacteriaceae; genus Micropruina. Next base: position 11,493 of record CALMIQ010000323.1, on the reverse strand, counting down.
CAACCAATGCTCCATCCAAGCTCTCCGTGATCGGCGCCGGCGCTGTCGGCTCCTCCCTTGCCTATGCGTGCCTGATCCGTGGTTCGGCGGACGAGATCGCGCTCTACGACCTGGACGAGAAGAAGGCCGAGGCGGAAGTCCGCGACCTCTGCCACGGCACCCAGTTCACCCCCTCGTCCGGTGTCATCGGCGGTGGCAACATCGAGGTCGTCAAGGACTCCAATGTCGTCATCATCACCGCCGGGGCCAAGCAGCGGCCCGGCCAGACCCGGCTCGACCTGGCCGCCACCAACGTGAACATCCTCAAGTCGCTGATGCCGCAGCTGCTGGAGCATGCCCCCAACGCCCTGTACGTGCTGGTCACCAACCCCTGTGACGTGCTCACCGTCGTCGCCCAGAAGATCAGCGGCCTGCCGACCAGCCGGGTCTTCTCCAGCGGCACCATGCTGGACACCTCGCGGCTGCGGTTCGCGATCGGCGAGGTCGCCCGGGTGTCCACCGCGCACGTCCACGCCACCATCGTCGGCGAGCACGGCGACAGCGAGTTCCCGCTGTGGTCGAGCGCGAAGATCAACAGCATCCCGATCCGCGACTGGGTCGACTCCACCGGCAAGAAGATGTTCGACGAGACGCTGCTGGCCCAGCTCGGTGACGAGGCGATGCACGCCGCCTACTCGGTGATCGAGGGCAAGGGTGCCACAAACTACGCGATCGGCCTGACCGGCGCCCGGCTGACCGAGGCGCTGCTCAGCCGCCGGCGTTCGGTCTTCCCGCTGTCCAGCGTGCTGAGCGACTACCACGGCATCGACGGGATCGCGCTGTCCGTGCCCAGCCTGGTCTCCAGCAAGGGCATCGAACGGGTGCTCGACATTCCGATGGACGCCCAGGAGATCTCCATGCTGCGGCGTTCCGCCGCCACCCTGAAGGAGTCGCTGAACGCGCTGGGCTTCTGAACCTCGGGCGGCGTCCGGCCCTCGATCCGGCGGGAACGGACGCCGGGTACGGGCCGTCCGTTCCCGGCGTCCCGCATGCCTCACCGGTCACGGGCGCCCCACGTGCGCCGCTATTTGAGCGGTGCCGTGCGGGTGGCGACGTCCTCGGCGAGGTCGAGTGCGGCCTGGCGCTGCTCCTCGGAGGTGCCGGCGAGCCCGAGGACCCGGACGTAGGAGGTGGCGTCGACCGCCCACAGCGCGGTGGTGGACGGGTCCTCCCCGGTGACCCCGGAGCGTTCGTCGCCGCTGTAGTTCTCGGTCTGGCTGAGCGTCTCGAGCTCCTTGCCCAGGGCGGTGCCCTTGGGGTCGTGGACGACCTGGACCGACAGCAGCGCGCCGCCGTCGTCACCCAGCAGCGCGCACTCGCCGGCGCGGCGTCCGGACTCGAACGTGGACAGCTCCCGCAGCCCCGATATCGGCTGGTCGAGCACCGACTCGGCCTTGGCGGCGTCCACCCGGTCGTCGCAGACCTGGCCCCGGGTGCCGACCAGCGACGGACCCGGTTCGGGATCGTCGGCGGTGCAGCCGGCCAGCAGCAACACGGTCGCCGCGGCCAGCGCGGCGGCTGCTCGATACCTCACCATGCCCCCCGGACGTACTGGTCGGGAAAACTCGGAGTGACCCCGAGGTCGTGCGCGGCGTGCAGCGCCCAGTAGGGGTTGCGCAGCGCGGCCCGGGCCACGAAGACGGCGTCCGCGCGCTCGCCCGTGATGATCGCCTGGGCCTGCTCGGGCTCGGTGATCAGGCCGACCGCGCTGGCCGGGATGCCCGCCGCGCGGACGGCCGTCGCGTAGTCGACCAGGTAGCCGGGGTAGGGCCTGACCGCGACCCGCGACACGTTGCCTCCGCTGGACACGTCGACGAGATCGACCCCGAGCCGTTCCAGGTCGGCCGCCAGCCGGACCGAGTCGGGGACGTCCCAGCCGCCCTCGGTCCAGTCGGTCGCCGAGATCCGGACGAACAATGCCCGATCGGCGGGTACCGCGGCCCGGACGGCCGTCACCACCTCGCGGACCAGCCGCGTCCGGCCCGTGAAGTCGCCGCCCCAGTCGTCGTCGCGCCGGTTGGACAGGGGGGAGTAGAACTGGTGCAGCAGGTAGCCGTGCGCGGCGTGCACCTCCACGACGTCGAAGCCGGACGCCACCGCACGCCGTGCCGCCGCCGCGAAGGCGTCGATCACTCCGACGATGCCGGCCTCGGTCAGCGCCTGGGGCTCGGCCAGCCCGGGATAGGCGAGCGCGGAGGGGGCCACCGGACGCCAGCCGCCGTCGGCGGCGTCCACCGGTCCGCGCGGCTCCCCCGGGAACGGACGCCGGGCCGAGGCCTTGCGGCCGGCGTGGGCCAGTTGCGCACCCATCCGGGCGCCGCGCCGATGGACGAAATCCACGATCGGCGCCCAGGCAGCGGCCTGGGTCTCGTTCCAGATGCCGGCGTCCTGCGGGCTGATCCGGCCCTCGGGCAGGACGGCGCTGGCCTCGGTCATCACCAGGCCGAACCCACCCACGGCGCGCGAACCGAGGTGCACCAGCTGCCACTGCGTGGGGACGCCGTCGCCGGCTTCGCAGGAGTACATGCACATCGACGAGAGCCAGGCCCGATTGGCGAAGGTGACCCCGCCGAGCGTGATCGGGTCGAACAGGGTGGGCATGCCCCGACAGTACTCCGGCCCGCCGTGAGTCCAGGGTCGTGTCTGTCCACTGGAGGCCGCGGGCGGGCGCCGCGGTGGCCGCGGCCGGTCGGCGGTCGCTACGCCCGCCGGTGGATCGGCCGTCGGACCGCGGTCCACGGCCGCCGGAACCCGCACCGACCCCGGTCGGCGTCCGGGACGACACCGCTGACGCCACGCCTCGGCCGTGCCGATACTGACCGGCATGAGCATGCAGCCGCGTCCGGAATCCGCCCCTCGCCCCTCCCGGCGGCCCGAGCTGAGGATCGGCGACGCCGAGCGCGACCGGGTGTGCGACGTCCTGGCGGAGCACTTCCAGGCCGGACGGCTCACCGCCGAAGAGTTCGATCAGCGCGCCGGGTCGGCGGTGAACGCCGTCACCGAGGGCGATCTGCGGCGACTGCTGGCCGACCTGCCGGAGCCCACGCCGGTGTCCCGTCCGGTCGGCGCACCGGTTGCGGGAGGGTCGTCCGCGGGTGGGCCGGTTCCGGGTGGCCCGTCCGCCGGCCCGTCCGCCTTCGACGTCCTCTTCGCCCTGCTGGGGGTCGCGGCCGGACTGTCCCTGATGCTGCTGTTCAGCCTCGTCGGACGGAACTACCTGGGCTTTGGATTCCTCGCCTGCCTGGGCGGCGCGACGGTCGCCGCGGTCGCTACCCACATCATCCACCGGGCTCTCGGGGCACGCCGGAACTGAGTCGGATCGTCGGCCCTTCATCCGGCCGGTAGGCTGACCCAGACGCCGCACAGATTGGACGCCGATGCTGCCGCTCGCTGGACCGGGCTTCTCCCTGTTCGAGCAGAACATTCCGCTCGCCATCGCCATCGTCGTCTGCTCATCGGTCGCCTACGCGGGCGGCTCGACGATGCAGCACGTCGCCGTAGGACGCCTGGTCGACCCGGACGCCGACAACCGGGCGATGAACCTGCGTCAGCTGTGGCGGCTGATCCGCACCCCGATGTGGCTGCTGGGCCTGTTCACGATCTTCATCGGCGCCTCGGCGCACATCGTGGCGCTGATGATGGCGCCGGTGACGGTGGTCCAGCCGGTCGGCATCCTGGCCGTCCCGTGGGCGGTGTTGATGGCGGCGCGGATCCACCGGCACACCATCACCCGGGCGATGTGGCTGGCGGTGGCGATGACGGTGGCGGGCATCGTGGTGTTCACGCTGTTGTCGGCGAGCGCGGCGTCCGAACACACCGTGCTCGACCCGGTCGCGATCGCGGTCGGCTGCACCGTGGTCTGCGTGATCGGCGCCACGCTGGGCGTCCTCGGCTGGAAGGGCCCGCCGCAGCTGCGCTGCCTGATGTGGGCCTCCGGCGGATCCTTCTTCTACGGCCTGTCGGCCGGCATGGTGAAGGCCACCTCCGAGGTGGTCAAGCAGGACGGGTTCCACGCCATGCCGATCTTCTGGGTGGTGGCGCCGTTCCTGGTGCTGTCCTATGGGATCGGCGGATTCATGGTGCAGCAGGCGCTGGCCAACGGCCCGGCCGAGATCACGGTGGGTTCGATGACCACCACCGATCCGATCGTGGCGGTCAGCTTCGGGCTGATCGTGCTCGGCGAGGGCGTCCGGATCACGCCGCTGGCGGCCGTCGGCATGGTGCTGGCCGGGGTGTTCGCGGTCTGGGGTGTCGTGGTGCTGTCACGGCATCATCCGGACGCGGTGAAGGCCGAGCCGGCCGTGCCCGCGGGCGCCGAGCAGGCGGTGCCCGGGTAGGCGGGGTGGCCGCGTAGCGGTCAGCCCTTGACCAGCAGGGCCGACATCTGGCGTCCGGTGCCGTTGGTCAGGATGATCGTGGCATCGCCCCTCGCCATCGGAAAGAAAACGAAGCCGGTGACCGCTCGGGCGGGCGACGCCGTGCCGGTGCGGATGTCGGGGGAGCGTGGGCTGCTGGTGGGCGTGACCAGGTCGGTGGAGGCGTTGGCGAACGCCATGAAGCCGAAGGTGATCGGTCCCTTGTTGGAGTGGATCCGCAGCTCGAGCTGCAGCCCCTCGTCGGTCCAGGCCGAGTCGAGGATCTCCCAGCGGCCGCTCTGCTGACCGTCAGGTGTGTCGAACGGGTGGCCGGGGCCGGCGGGCGTGCTCTGGTTCGGACCGGGGCTGGAGCTGGGCTCGGCCCCGGGCAACGAGCGAACGTAGATGCCGCCCGCGATCACCAGCACGAGCGTGATCAGCGCGGCCAGCGTGATCAGCACCGGGGTGCGGTTGGGCGGCGGCGCGAACTGGCTGATCGAGACCGACGCCGGCGGCTGTTCGCCGAGCGCCCGCCGGGGATCGAAGCCAGGCTCTCCGTGGGGCTGCTGCGCGCCGTAGGGGTAGGCCGCCTGCTGCGGCGGTTGCTGCGGCGGTGGGTACGGGGGCTGTCCGGGGCGGTACGGATCGGGGACACCCCGACCTCCCGGCTGCGCGCCCCACGGGGAGTTCGGGCCGGGACCCTGCGGGGGCGGCGCTCCGGGCCAGCCGCTACCGGGAGTGTTGGTCATCGTCACTCAGGCTACCCGCCCCGACGTTTTCCACAGCCCGGGCGTGTCGGGGACGATTATGAGCACTCTCGCCGGCCCGGGCGGTAACTGATGGCATGACATCTGACACCACCGCCCCCGTCGCCCGCGTGCGTGACCTGCCCGACCTGCTCGGCGTCATTCCCCATCTGCTCGGCTTCCATCCCGAGGAGTCGATGGTGCTGATGGTCGTCGACGAGGGGCTGGTGCAGCTGACGGCGCGCTCCGACCTGTCCGACCTGCGCGCGGCCGGGCACCTGGAACTGCTGATCGAGAGAATGCTGGTGCGCTGGCCCGGGGCGAAGATGTGGGCGGTGGCGTACGCCCGCGCCGAGGACGCCGGCTGGGCGCTGCTCGAGCGAGCCCGGGAGCACTTGGGCGATGGGCTGGCCGGTGACCCGATCTGCGTGAGCGGCGACCGCTTCCGGGTCGGTGACCGCGGCGGCCCGGCGTTCCGCCATGACCCGGCAACCAGCACGACTGCGGCCGCCGCGACTGTGCACGGGCTCCAGGCGCGGCCGTCCCGGGAGTGCATAGCCACCCTGCTGCAGGCCGATCCGCGGGACGCCGGTGAGGCGGAGGACGCCTGGGTGCGGTCGCTGGGCCGGATGCTCGAACTCGCCCCCGACGAGCGACCCGGCGAACTGCTGCGCGCCCTGCGCGTCGCGCTCGGCGACCCGGCCACGGCCTCCCGCGATGACCTGGCGTGGCTGGGTCTGCTGATCAACGATCCGTACGCGCGTGACGAGGCGGTGCTGTCGCTGGAGCGCTCGGACGCGGAGTCCTGGGTCGAGCTGTGGACACGCGTGGTGCGCGGCTGCCCGTACGGAACGCAGGCGCAGCCGCTGGCCATCCTCGCCCTGGCCGCCTGGGTGAACGGCGACGGCGCCCTGCACTCGGTGTGCCTGGAGGAGATGGACGCCCAGGGCGTCGAGCCCGGCCTGAAGCGGATGCTGGAGCACCTGAACCTGGCGATCGTGCCACCGAGCGACTGGGACGAGTTGCGCGTCCGGTTCCGGGAGTTGCTGGAGGAGCCCGACGAGGGCTGAACGCTGGGGGCCGAGACCGCAGGCGGGCCCCGAGACCGCCGACGGTCGCTACAGGTGTGCGCCCACCAGGCTGCCGGCGGCGAACGTGATGCCCATGGCGAGGCTGCCGACGAGCACGTTGCGCACGACCGGCCGGAGCGGACGCGAACCGCTCAGCCGAGCGCTGGTGTAGCCGGTGATCGCCAGCGCCACCAGCACCGCCACGATGGTGATGGCCAGCCGCACCGCGACCGGTGCGAACACGATCGCCAGCAGCGGGATCAGTGCGCCCGCGGTGAAGGCCGTCATCGAGGCGAACGCCGCATGCCAGGGGTTGGTGCGCACCGGTGCCAGCGCCGCCTGCTCGGTGTCGCGCTGGGTGCTCACCGAGACGTACTCGCCGCCGCCCATCGACAGGGCCCCGGCCAGCAGGCCGGCGATCCCGGCGATGAACAGCGCGACCGAGTCGCTGGTGGCCCCGGCCACGCCGAAGACGAGGCTGGCGGTGGACACGATGCCGTCGTTCGCGCCGAGCACACCGGCCCGCAGCCAGTTCAGCCGGGAGGCCAGTGCGGCGTCCGGACGGGTGATCGTGGGCGTGCTCATGACTCCACTGTTGCCCTCCCGGAGCCACCACGCAAGCAAGGAAAGGCTGCCCTGGCCATGGTCGGACGTGTCGATTGCCGCCTTGTGACAAGGGTTGATCGTGTTCGGATGACCGGACACGAATGTTCGAATTGCGTCGTGTTTCGGGATCTGGAAGCCGGTCTTGGCCGGGCCGCTTCGCCAGTTGTCCACAGGCTCGGAGGGAATCTGAACGAGTTGGGCTTCCGGTGTCCATGGTGAGGGCATGGGGAACCGTGATCGTGCCGTGGACGACCTGTCCGAGGTCGTCCGGCGACGCCTGGAGGCACTTCTGGCCGAGATTCCGCCGCGGCGCAGTGCCGGCGACGAGTCGACCCCCGGTTCGGGGCGTACGACCCGTCCCGGCCGGCGGGCGGGCGTGGGCGACGCGCCTTCCGAGGGATCGGCGGGCGGCGATGATCTCGAACCACCGCCTCCGGCGGCACGCCTGGCCTGGCCGGTCACCGGGCTGGTGCCGCGGGCCAGGCAGTTCGTCAAGGAACACCTGGTGGTGGTCGGGATCATCGTGCTGACCGGCGTCCTGTGGGGCGGGTACAGCCTGTTCCAGGCGCGCACCACGCCGGTGGCGGTGGCCGCTGCGCAACCGTCGGTGCAGGTCAGCGTGGCGTCGGCGACGCCCACCCCCACGGCGCGGCTCCTGGTCCATGTGCTCGGCGAGGTACGCCGTCCCGGCGTCGTGACCCTGCCCGAGGGCGCCCGCGTCCAGGATGCGCTGACCGCAGCGGGCGGCCTCACGGCCCGCGCCAAGCCGGGCGACCTGAACCTGGCCGCACCGCTCGCTGATGGCACCCAGCTCGTGATCGGGCGAGCCGGCAGCCAGCTGCGCTCGACGTCCGGGCCGGCCGGGACGGCGTCCGGGGCCGCGAAGATCGACCTGAACACCGCCACCGTCGAGCAGTTGGACACGCTGCCCGGCGTGGGTCCGGTGACCGCGCAGAAGATCCTCGCCTGGCGCGCGGCGCACGGACGTTTCCGAGCGGTGGCCGAACTGCAGGAGGTCGACGGCATCGGTCCGAAGAGCTACGCGGAGATCGCGCCCCATGTCCGGGTCTGAGTCGGCGGCGCCCACCCGCGCGGATCTCCGGCTGGTGCCGGCGGCGATCGCGGCCTGGGTGGGCATGTGGGTCGCCACGTCCGCCGAAGCCGCCTGGCTCAGCCTCGGGCTGGTGACCGCGGCAGGCCTCGGCGCGGTGGCCCGGAGCCGGCGGTCCTGGGTGCTCGGCGCCGTGGCGCTCGTCCTGCTCGGTTGCATGCTGATCGGGTGGGCGCGCTGGTGGTGGCGCGATCACGATCCGCTGACCCGGCTGGCACAGCAGCAGGCCGTCGGCACGGCGGAGCTGACCGTGCTCGGCACGGCGCGCAGCGGCGAACGGCAGGGCGTGCGGCCGGCCTGGTGGATGAGCGCGGCGCGGCTCGAGCTGGTGGACGCCCGGGGTGAGCGGCTGCGGAGCGCGACGATCGTCCGGGTGAGCGCCAGCGGCGACGTGATGGCCCGCTGGTCGGCGCTCGCCCCGGGGACCCGGGTGCGGGCGACCGTCCGGCTGTCGCCGGCCGATCCGGGCGACAGCATCGCCGTCCTGGTGCGGGCCCGCGAACCGCCGTCCGTCGTGGCGGAGCCCAACGCCTTCGACGGCGCGATCGAGCGCGTGCGGGCGGGCCTGCGCGCGAGCGCCGCCCACCTCGATCCGGAGCCGCGGGCGTTGGTGCCCGCCCTGGTGGTCGGCGACACCGCCGGAATGCCCGCCGATCTCACCGACCGGTTCCGGGTCACCGGCCTCACCCATCTGACAGCCGTGTCGGGTGCCAACCTGACGTTGCTGCTGGCGTTCCTGGGCACCCTGGCGCGGTGGTGCGGCGTCCGGGGCTGGTGGCTGCGGGGGCTCCTCGGGGTGGGCGTCGTGGGCTTCGTCCTGCTGTGCCACGCCGAGCCGAGCGTGGTGCGCGCGGCGGCCATGGGGCTGGTCGGCCTGGCGGCCCTGGGTGCCGGCGGACGCGGCGGGCGAGCCGTCCGTGCCCTGTGTGTCGCGGTGGTGGTGATCGTGTTCGTGGAGCCGACCATGGCCCGCTCGGCCGGATTCGCGCTGTCGGTGCTGGCCAGCGGCGGCATCGTGGCCTGGTCGCGTCCCTGGACCGACGCGTTGGCGCAGCGGCTGCCGCGTCCGCTCGCCGAGGGCCTCGCCACCCCGCTCGCGGCCCAACTCGCCACCCAGCCGCTGGTGACGCTGCTGTCGGGGCAGGTCAGCCTGGTCGGGCTGGCCGCGAACCTGGTGGCCGGGCCGCTGGTCGGCCCGGCGACGGTACTGGGGTTCCTGGCCGCCACGATCGCGGTGCCGCTGCTGCCCTTGGCATCCGTCTTCGCCACCGGAGCCGGCTGGTGTGCGCAGGGTCTGTGCTGGATCGCGCGGCTGGGGGAACTGTTCCCGGCGGCGGCCGTCGTCTGGCCGGCCACACCGATCGGGGTGACGTTGGTCCTCGCCGGCTGTGTGGGCCTGGTGCTGGTGATGCCACGGCTGCTGCGCAGCAGGTGGCTGGCGGCCGCGGCGACCTTGCTGCTGGTGTTCGTGCTGCTCCGGCCGCCGACCCCGCCCGGCTGGCCACCGCCCGACTGGGTGGTGGTGTTCTGCGACGTCGGACAGGGCGACGCGACGCTGGTGCGGATCGGTCCCCGGGCCGCCGCCCTGATCGATGCGGGGCCGGACCCGGCCAAGCTGCGGGAATGCCTCGACGGGCTGGGCGTCGAGGCGGTGCCCCTGGTGATCCTCACCCACTTCCACGCCGACCACGTCACCGGCATCACCGAGGTCGTCGGGCGCGGGCGGACCAGCACGGTGGCGGTCTCGGCGGCGACCACGCCGGCTTCAGGCCGCGCACTGGTGGAGAGGGCGGCCGCCGGCATCGGGCTGACCACCGTCGGGCCGGGCAGCGGCCTGCGCTCGGGCGAGCTGAGCGTGCAGGTGCTCGCGGTGCGGGCGACGTCGGGCCTGCCGGGCAGCGACGAGGGCGAGTCGGCGTCGGAGAACGACGGCTCGCTGGTGCTGCGGGCAACGGTGGGCGGCGTCCGGCTGCTGTTGCCGGGCGACGTCGAGGAGGACGGCCAGCGCAACGCCTTGGCGTCCGGCGCTGACCTGACCGCGGATGTCCTGCTGGTGCCGCACCATGGCTCGAGTCGCCAACTGCCGGAGTTCCTGGCGGCCAGCCGGGCCAGTGTCGCGGTGTTCAGCGCCGGTGTCGACAACGACTACGGCCATCCGTCGATCAAGACCCAGCGTGTCGTCCAGCAACTCGGCATGCGGGTGGCCCGCACCGACGAGCAGGGCTCGATCGCGATCAGCCGCAACGGCGGGTCACTGCTGGTCACCACCCAGCGCTGAACCCGCGGGCGTTACGCCGGCTGTCCGTGGCGACTGGCATGCTGATCCCCATGGCAGCACCGTTCGCGACCGTGACCCTGATCCACGGGCCGGAGAGCCTGCTGGCCGAGCGCGCGGTGCAGGGGCTGGTGGGGCGGGCCACCGAGGCGCGCCCGGACGCCACCGTCAGCCACGTGGCGGCCCCCGGTCTCGATCGCGGGACGCTCGCCGAACTCGCCACCGGATCGCTGTTCTCGGCCGCGACCGTTGTGGTCGTCGAGCAGCTCGCGGAGTTGCCCGCCGAGGTCGCCGACGACCTGGTGGCGCTCGCCGGCGATCCCGGCGACGATCTGGCGCTGATCCTGGTCCACGGCGGCGGCCCGAAGGGCAAGCCGCTGCTCGACCGTCTGCGCAAGGCGAACGTGGAACAGGTCGACGCGCCCGCGGTGAAGGCCTGGGAGTTGCCCCAGTTCGTCACCGCCGAGGCCCGGCGGCGCGGCGGCCGGATCGACCGGGCCTCGGCCGAGGCGCTGGTGAGCGCCGTCGGCAGCGACCTGCGCAGCGTGGCCGCGGCCGTCGCCCAGCTGCTGGCCGACACCGAGCAGGCCGTGATCACCCAGGCCGACGTCCACCGGTACTTCGCCGGACGGGCCGAGATCAGCGGGTTCGCGGTCGCCGATCACTGCCTGGACGGCACCCGCGAGGCGGCGCTCGGCAGCCTGCGCTGGGCGCTGGAGACGGGCGTCGCCCCCGTGCTGCTGACCAGCGCCGTCGCGTCCGCGCTGCGCAACCTGGGCAAGTACCTCGGGGCGCGCGACGAGCGGCTGCGGGATGCCGAGCTGGCCCGGCGGGTCGGCGTCCCACCCTGGAAGCTGAAGGATCTCGGCCGGCAGGCGCGCGGTTGGACGGCGCCGCCGCTGGCCTCCGCGATCCAGCTCGCGGCCAGGGCCGACGCCCAGGTGAAGGGTGCCTCCGGCGATCCCGGCTTCGCCTTGGAGATGCTCGTCCTCGGCGTGATCGATTGCCGGGAGCGGTCCCGGCGTCCCGCCGCGCGTCCCTGACGTCCGTCCGACCCGGGGGACGGGGACTCCGCTCGGCACCGCAGCGCTCGCCAACCTCCTGGTGCCCCGTGAGCGGGCCCTGAGTGGCCAGCCGAGCGCGGGTGGGGCGGGGATGCCCGACGAGGCGAGACACGCCCGGAGGTGAGACCCGCCGGGCGACGACCGCACGGATGGGTCTCGCGATCGGGGGAGTCTGCCCGGACGAGGCGAGACCCGCCCGGCGGCGGGGGGACGACCGCACGGACGGG
>CALMIQ010000322.1 GCA_937863965.1 uncultured Micropruina sp. | reverse complement strand
CAGCTGTTCGAGAAGGAGACCCTCGACAAGGACCAGGTGGCGAAGGTCTTCGAGCCGCTGGTCCGCTGGCCGAAGCGTCCGGCCTGGACGGGTTCCGACTCCCGGGTGCCGTCGGAGCTGCCGCCGGTCGATCCGCCGCCGCCCGCGCCGAAGCCCGAGCAGACCTACGGCCCGCCGCTGCTGGGCCCCAACGGCAGCATCCAGGTGCCGGTACCGACCGCGCCGGGCGGTGGCCCGCTGCCACCGCACGACGTCGGCCCGTCCGGACAGCAACCGCCGCAGCAGTGGCAGCCGCCGTACGCGCAGCAGCCCCCCTACGGTCAGCAGCCGCCCACCCAGCCGCCCGCCGGTTGGGGGCCCACCCAGGAGCGCTGACGTGCCCGTCGACCAGCCGCGGGTGGCCGCGGCGGTCCGTGAACTGCTCGCGGCCATCGGCGAGGACCCCGACCGGGAGGGACTGCGCGAGACGCCCGCCCGGGTCGCCCGCGCCTACGCCGAGATCTTCGGGGGCCTGGACGCCGAGGCCGCCGACGTGCTCGGCACCACCTTCGACATCGCCCACGACGAGCTGGTGCTGGTCAAGGACATCGAGGTGTGGAGCACGTGCGAGCATCATCTGGTGCCGTTCACCGGGGTGGCGCACGTCGGCTACATCCCGTCCGTCGACGGCCGGATCACCGGCCTGAGCAAGCTGGCGCGGCTGGTCGACGTGTTCGCCAAGCGCCCGCAGGTGCAGGAGCGGCTGACCACCCAGGTCGCCGACGCCCTGGTCGAACACCTGCAGCCGCGCGGGGCGATCGTGGTGATCGAATGCGAGCACCTGTGCATGACCATGCGCGGCGTCCGCAAGCCCGGATCGAAGACCGTCACCTCGGCCGTCCGGGGCGCCCTGCGCAATCCGGCCACCCGGGGCGAGGCGATGAGCCTGATCCTCGGCTGACCCCTCCGCCCCACCCCCCACCCATATGAGTTGGGGGAGCGCGAGGGAGGGGTCAGCCCAATAGGCTGCCGCGGGTGAGGCACCTGATGAATGCCGGGCGAACCCTGGTGATGGGCATCGTCAACGTCACGCCGGACTCGTTCTCCGACGGCGGCGACTTCCTGGCCACGTCGGACGCCATCGCCCGGGGCCGGGAACTGCTCGCCCAGGGGGCCGACCTGATCGACGTGGGTGGCGAGTCGACCCGTCCCGGCGCCGCCCGGGTGCCCGTCGCCGAGGAGCTGCGCCGGGTGCTTCCGGTGGTCAGCGAACTGGCCGCGGCGGGCGCAACGGTCAGCATCGACACCATGCGCGCCGAGGTCGCCCGGGCCGCGGTGGAGGCGGGCGCCGCCCTGGTCAACGACGTCTCCGGCGGCCTCAGCGACCCGGCCATGCTGCGGGCGGTCGCCGAACTGGGCGTCGGCTACGTCGCGATGCACTGGCGCGGCCAGTCCGACGTGATGCAGCAGCTGACCCACTACGACGACGTGGTCCGCGACGTGGCCCGCGAACTCGCCGAACGCCGGGACGCCGCCCTGGCCGCCGGCATCGCCCCCGACCGTCTGGTGCTCGACCCGGGGCTGGGCTTCGCCAAGACCCCGGACGCCAACTGGACGCTGCTGGCCCGGCTCGACGAGTTCGCCGCGCTCGGCCAGCCGCTGCTGATCGGGGCCTCCCGCAAGCGGTTCCTCGGCGAACTGCTGAACGGCCGGGAGCCCCGACTGCGCGACGACGCGTCGGTCGCGCTCACCGCGCTGCTGGCCGGGCAGGGCGTCTGGGCGGTGCGCACCCATACAGCACGGGCGCACGCCGACGCGGTCGCGGTCGTGGCCCGGCTGCGGCGCGAGGGGGTCGGCGCCGTGGAGTAGCCTCGCCCCGGAGGTGAGTGCATGGCAGTGTCCCAACCCGACCGGGTCCGGCTGAGCGGCATGCGGTTCGACGCGACCCACGGGGTCTACGACTTCGAACGGGTCGAACCGCAGGCGTTCGTCGTCGACGTCGACTGCCGGTTGTCGCCGCGGCCGAGCTCGGACGACCTGGCCACGACCGTCGACTACGCCGAACTCTCCCGAGCCATCGCCGCCGACGTCACCGGCGAGCCGGTGAACCTGATCGAGACCCTCGCCGAGCGCATCGCGGCCACCTGCCTGAGCCGTCCGCTGATCGAGGAGGTCGAGGTCACCGTGCACAAGCCGGACGCCCGGATGCCCGTCGAACTGGCCGACGTGGCCGTCACCATCACCAGGAGCCTCACCCGATGACCGACTTCGATCCGAACGCGCACCTCGACTTCGAGGTCGACACCCTGTCGGGCATGGTGCCGGTCAGGTCGGTGGTCTTCTCCGTCGGCTCCAACCTCGGTGACCGGCTGGGCTACCTGCAGGGCGCCGTCGAGGCGTTGCGGGCCACGCCCACGTTGACCATCGTCGGCGTCTCGTCGGTGTACGAGACGGCGCCGGTGGGCCCGGTGCTCGACCAGCCCGAGTTCCTCAACATCATCGTGCAGGCCGACACCACGCTGGCCTCGCTGGTGCTGCTGGAGCGCGCCCAGGCCATCGAGAATCACTTCCGGCGCACCCGCGAGGTGCCCGGTGGCGCCCGCACTCTGGACGTCGATCTGATCGCGGTCGGCGATCGGGTCAAGAACACCCCGGTGCTGACGCTGCCGCACCCGCGCGCCCATCAGCGGGCCTTCGTGCTGGTTCCCTGGCTGGAGGTCGACCCGGGCGCCCGGCTACCCGAACGGGGGCCGGTCAGCGGCCTGCTCACCGCCGTGGACGCCTCCGGCGTGCACCGCCGCGACGATCTGGTGATCGAACTCTGATGACTCAGCCGGGGATGCCGCAGCCGGGGATGCCGCAGCCCGGGCCGAGCGTCCGGCCCACCGGTCCCACGGCGCTGCTGATCGCCGGCGTGGTCGGCGCCGGCTTCAGCTGGATCGCGCAGTCCACCGCGGAGAACTTCGGCTGGCCCACCCCGCCGGTGCCTCCGTTGACCGCCGTGGTGGTGGCCGTGCTGGCGCTCGCGAGCTGGCTGGCGGCGCGGTGGATGCATCGCGCCGTGCAGGTCCGTCACCAGGTGGTCGAACCCGCTCGTGCGATCGCGTTGCTGCTGGCCGGCAAGGCGGCGCTGCTGGGCGGGACGATGCTGGCCGCCGGCTACGCGGTGGTGGCATTGCGGCACCTGCCCGAGATGGACGCCGCGCTGCCCCGCGAGCGGGTGTTGTCGGCGGCGGCGGCCGCGGTGCTCAGTGTCGCGCTGGCGTTCGCGGGCCGGGCACTGGAGCGGGCCTGCCAGGTGCCCGGACCGCCCGACGAGGAATCGGGCGACGCGCCCGGCGTCGACGACGGTGGGGCGGCCGGCCCCGGTTAGGCTGCCCTCGTGAAGCCTCAGCCGGGTCGTAGTCGCCGCGCCACCAGGGGCCGGCTCGCCTCGTGGACGGTGCTCGGAGTCGTCGGCAGCGTCGCGGCCCTGACCGTCCTGTTCGGCGACCTGCTCGGCCGCGGCGTCGGGCTGGTCCTGCTGCTGGCCGGCGCCGCGCTGGCCTGCCTGCTGGCCTGGCGGGAGAACCGGATGGCCGAGCGGCTCCGGCAGGCGCATGCGCTGGGCGAGGCCATGGAATACGCCGAGCGGCTGCACGCCGAGCGGGTCCGGCATCAGGCCGTCATCGACGCGCTCGGCCGCCGGCTCGGCGCCCTTAGGCGGCGCGCCGACGATGCCGGACGGCGGGCCTGCACCCTGCAACAGGAGCTTTCCACCCTGCGGGGCAATTACGAGGCGTTGCGGGTGGAGTTGGAGATGCAGGCCGCCCTGGAATCGGACGCCCAGGTGATCGAACTGGCGCGGCCCGGTGGGCCGGTCGACCCGTGGGAGACGGCTCGCGAGCTGTGGAACCGCGGTGACCAGGCCGCCGTGAAGCGGCTCGCCTGAATCCTATTAGGTCGCCCCGGCGGGCAATCTGAAACATTGTGCGGCCGCGCCGTCACCGGCGTCCGGGCAGAGTAGATTGGCCATCCATTACCGGTATTGGTGGCGGCAAACATTTTGCGAAATGTAATGATTGGCTGTACTGTCAGCAGTACGGCTGTACGGGGGGCAGTCGTGAAAGGGACGCAAAGTACTCACACAGTGGGAGGATTTCCTATGGCACAACGCATCGTCTATCGGCTCGAGGACGATCTCGACAACTCCGAGGCGGCCGAGACCGTCGTCTTCGGGCTCGATTCGGTGAGCTACGAGATCGACCTGTCCGATGAGAATGCCGCCCGCCTCCGCGACCTGCTGGCACCGTATGTGGCGGCGGGACGCCGGGTCGGCGGAAAGCGCAAGGTCGCGGGTCGCCGGCGCTCGGGAGGTAGCCCGGCCACCGAGATTCGCGCCTGGGCATCGGAGAACGGTTACAAGGTCTCGACCCGCGGCCGGGTGCCGGCCGAGGTTCGCGAGGCCTACGAGCGCGCTCACGCCTAAGACGTGGCCAGAGTGAACGGCCCCGGGGATTTCCCGGGGCCGTTCGCCGTGGGCGAAGCTGGAACAGAACCCCTGACAGCTGGGTTGAATACACTGAAGGTGCCCGGGCGGGGTCGGCCGACCCTGCCGGAGCGCCACCCGGCGCGGGCCGGAGTGAGGAGTGCGAAATGTTCGACCGGTTCACCGACCGAGCACGGCGAGTGATCGTCCTGGCCCAGGACGAGGCGCGCATGCTGAACCACAACTACATCGGCACCGAGCACATCCTGCTCGGCCTGATCCACGAGGGTGAAGGCGTCGCCGCGAAGGCCCTGGAGGCCTTGGGCATCTCGCTGGAGGCCGTCCGCGAGCAGGTCGAAGAGATCATCGGTCAGGGCCAGCAGGCTCCGACCGGGCACATCCCGTTCACGCCGCGGGCCAAGAAGGTGCTCGAGCTGTCGATGCGCGAGGCGCTGCAGATCAACCACCCCTACATCGGCACCGAACACATCCTGCTCGGCCTGATCCGTGAGGGCGAGGGGGTCGCCGCCCAGGTGCTGATCAAGCTCGGCGCCGACCTGAACCGGGTGCGCAACCAGGTGCTGCAGCTGCTCAGCGGCTTCCAGGGCAAGGAGGCCGCCACCGCCGGCGCACCCGAGACCGGCCCGCAGCAGCAGGGCTCCTCGATCCTCGACCAGTTCGGCCGCAACCTGACCCAGGCCGCCCGTGAGAACAAGCTCGACCCGGTGATCGGGCGCGAGAAGGAGATCGAGCGGGTGATGACGGTGCTGTCCCGGCGCACCAAGAACAACCCGGTGCTGATCGGCGAGCCCGGCGTCGGCAAGACCGCCGTCGTGGAGGGCCTGTCCCAGGCGATCGTCCGGGGCGACGTCCCCGAGACCCTGCGGGACAAGGCGATCTACACCCTCGACCTGGGTGCCCTGGTGGCCGGTTCCCGCTACCGCGGCGATTTCGAAGAGCGCCTGAAGAAGGTGCTCAAGGAGATCAAGACCCGCGGCGACGTGGTGCTGTTCATCGACGAGATCCACACCCTGGTCGGCGCGGGCGCCGCCGAGGGCGCCATCGACGCGGCGTCCATCCTGAAGCCGATGCTGGCCCGCGGCGAGCTGCAGACCATCGGCGCCACCACGCTCGACGAGTACCGCAAGCACATCGAGAAGGACGCCGCGCTGGAGCGCCGGTTCCAGCCGATCCAGGTGGCCGAGCCCTCGATCGCGCTGACCATCGACATCCTGCGCGGCCTGCGCGACCGCTACGAGGCGCATCACCGGATCACCATCACCGATTCGGCGCTGACCGCGGCAGCCCAGCTGGCCGACCGGTACATCTCCGACCGATTCCTGCCCGACAAGGCGATCGACCTGATCGACGAGGCCGGCGCTCGGTTGCGGATCCGCCGGATGACGGCTCCGCCCGATCTGCGCGAGTTCGACGAGCGGATCGCCAAGGTGCGGCTAGAGAAGGAGGCGGCGATCGACGCGCAGGACTTCGAGCGTGCCGCCCGGCTGCGCGACGACGAGCGCAAGCTGCTGATCGCCCGCTCCGAGAAGGAGGAGGCGTGGAAGGTGGGCGACTCCGACGTCCCGGCCGAGGTCGGCGAGGAGGAGATCGCCGAGGTGCTCAGCTCGGCCACCGGCATCCCGGTGTTCAAGCTCACCGAGGAGGAGTCCTCCAGGCTGCTGAAGATGGAGGACGAGATCGGCAGGCGCTACATCGGCCAGCACGACGCGGTCAAGGCGTTGTCGCGGTCGATCCGGCGCACCCGCGCGGGCCTGAAGGATCCGAAGCGACCCAGCGGTTCGTTCATCTTCGCCGGCCCTTCGGGCGTCGGCAAGACCGAGTTGACCAAGGCGCTCACCGAGTTCCTGTTCGGTGACGAGGACGCCCTGATCACCCTCGACATGAGCGAATACTCCGAGAAGCACACGGCATCGCGGATGTTCGGTTCGCCTCCCGGCTACGTCGGTTACGAAGAGGGCGGCCAGCTCACCGAGAAGGTGCGCCGCAAGCCGTTCAGTGTGGTGCTTTTCGACGAGATCGAGAAGGCCCATCCCGACATCTTCAACTCGCTGCTGCAGATCCTGGACGAGGGGCGCCTGACCGACGCCCAGGGCCGCGTCGTGGACTTCAAGAACACCGTGATCGTGATGACCACGAACCTGGGCACCCGCGACATTTCCAAGGCGGTGAACCTGGGCTTCAGCCAGTCGTCCGACAGCGTGAGCAGCTACGAGAAGATGAAGGCAAAGGTCTCCGACGAACTGAAGCAGCACTTCCGTCCGGAGTTCCTGAACCGGGTCGACGAGATCGTCGTCTTCCACCAGCTGTCGCAGGCCGACATCGAGCGGATCGTCGATTTGATGGTCGGCGAGATCGAGACCCGGCTGCGCGACAAGGACATGGGCATCGAACTCACCCATGCGGCCAAGGCGCTGATCGCCAAGCGTGGGTTCGACCCGGTGCTGGGTGCCCGTCCGTTGCGCCGCGCGATCCAGCGCGACATCGAGGACATCCTGGCCGAGAAGATCCTGTTCGCCGACATCCATCCCGGCGAGATCGTCGTGGTGGACGTGGCGCCCGAGGGCTCAGAGCTGGCGTTCACCTTCAACGGCGTCCCGAAGGCTCAGATGCCGGACGTGCCGGCCGAGTTGGGTCAGGCCAACTGAGGCGGGCCGTCGCCGATCGACGCCACGAGGCTCCCGGGACGATCCCGGGAGCCTCGTGGCCTTTCGAGCGGAGGTCGTCCGCCCGGAGGGTCAGCTGGCGAGGGCGAAGGCGAGGATGCCCAGCACGATGATCCCGACGAAGAAGGCCGCGATCAGGGTGCCGACGATGCCCAGGACGTAGCCCGCGGTCAGCGGGCCCGATGGACGGTACCGGCCCGGGTCGCGGCGCATCTCGCGCCGGGCCCGTCCGGCGATGTACCAGGCGACCGGGCTGATGAACGGGAAAGCGACGAACAACGCGGCGGTGCCGATGATGCCCAGCACCAGGGCGAGGGTGGCCTGGGGATGCTCGGGCAACTCGCCGGGCATCCGGTACGGCAGCCGCTGGCCGAAGGTGTAGGCGGCCTCCGGTGACGGGTACTGCTGCTGCGGCACCAGTGAACCGAACTGCTGCGGCTGCGACCAGCCGCTGGGTTCGGCCGGATGGTGCGGCTGCTGGAGGGTCGGCCGTTCGGGAGTGGGCGGTTCCTCGGGCCTGGCCGGCTGCGGCCGCGGGATGCCGAAGCCTTCGCCGCTCGACCAGGGCGAGTACTGCTCGTTGCTCATGGGTGCCCTCCTGACTCCTCCCAGAATACGGGGAGCGGGGGCAGGGCCTCAGAGCCGGTAGCCGTCCGCGGCCGCGGTGAGCAGCCCGTCGGCGACCAGGGAGCGCAACGCCCGGTCGGCCTGCGCGGCGTCCGGCCAACCGTGGACCAGGTCGGCGGCAGCCAGGACGTCCCCGGGCGCCCGGTCGCGCAGCCGCTGCAGCAGGTGGCCGCGGGCGGCGCGGTCGGTTCCCGCGTACTGCTGCCGCGGACGCGGTGGACCGGGCGGGCGTCCGGCCGCCCGCCAACGGCAATCCGTCCGCACCGGGCAGGAGTCGCAGCCGGGGTTGCTGGCCCGGCAGACGGTGGCGCCGAGCTCCATCGCGGCGACCGACCAGCGGGCGGCGTCCTCACCCGGCGGCAACCAGGCCTGCGCGGTCCGCCGCTCGGCGGCGGTGGGTGAGCCCAGCGGGGTGTCGGCGCCGCCGTCCAGCCGGGCCAGCACGCGCCGGACGTTCACGTCCAGCACCACCCGACGGGCACCGAAGGCGAAGCTGGCGATCGCCGCGGCGGTGTAGTCGCCGACGCCGGGCAGTGCCCGCAGGGCGTCCGGATCGGCGGGCACCTCGCCGCCGTGCCGCCCGACGATCTCGACGGCGGCGGCGTGCAGGCGCTGCGCCCGGCGCGGGTAGCCCAGCCGGCCCCAGGCCCGGACCGCCTCGCCGACCGGCTCGGCGGCCAGCGCGGACGGCGTCGGCCAGCGCCGCAGCCACTCCCGCCACGGCCCCAGCACCCTGCTGACCGGGGTCTGCTGCAGCATGAACTCGCTCACCATCACGGCCCAAGGGGTGGCGTCGGGCGCCCGCCAGGGCAGGTCGCGGGCGTGCCGGTCGTACCAGGCGATGACGACGCCGGCGAGGCGGGTGCGGTCCACCGGGCCACTGTAATCGGGCCCGCGTTCGAAATGCGGCCCCGCTCACGCCCGTCCCCGGCGTGGGCTCCCGCCCCGGACGCGGCGGTCTGCCTACCCTTGCGGCATGAGCGAAGTGCTGACCGGCAAGGGGCCGCAGCCACCCGTCGTGTACTGGATCCGGCGCGGCCTGGTCGCCCTGATAGCGGTGGTCGTCGTCGGCCTGCTGATCTGGGCCTTCACCCCGAAGGGCCAGCAGACGACCGCCATCCCGGAACCGGCCGGCACGCCGACGACCGCGCCGGTATCGTCGCCGACGCCGTCCAGCACGGCCAGCGGGCAGGAACCGACCCCCAGCCCATCCCCGAGCGCCACCGCGCCCGAGGCCTGCGAGCCGATCGGCGTCCAGCTCGAGCTGACGGGCTTCAAGAGCGTGAAGTCGGGCGGCAAGCAGACCTTCGTCGTCACCGCCGAGAACAACACCGCGCTGCCGTGCGTGATGGAGATCACCAAGAACACCTTCGTGCTGCGGGTGGCCTCGGGCACCGATCCGGTCTTCAGCACCGCGCACTGCGAGAAATGGCTGCCGACGGTCAAGAAGCAGACCCTGAAGGCGGGGGCGTCGGTGGAGTTCAAGGTCGACTGGCAGACGTTCCGTTCCGCCGAGGGCTGCCGGCAGGCCAAGAGCCTGCTGGGGGCCGGCACCTACGTCGCGACCGCGGTCTACAAGGAGAGTTCAACGACCCGGATGGCCTTCGCCCTCACCAAGCCCTGACCTCGGACCGCCGGGCTCAGTCGAGGCGTTCGGCGTAGGCCGACTCGGTCAGCCGGATGAGCCCCTCGCGCACCGTGCGGGCGATGCCGTAGTCGACGCCCGCGACGCTCAGCAGGTCGGCGGTGCTGGCGCCGAAGAGCCCCTGCAGGCTGCCGAAGTGACTCACCAGTGAATCCGCCACCTGCGGCGACAGGCGTCCGATCTGGGCGAGCTGCCGGTGCCCCAGCGGCGCCACCTTGCGGGTCACCTCGTCACCCAGCCCACAGGCGCGGGCGATCAGCGCAGGATCGCCCAGGTCGTCGGTGTCCAGCCCGGAGAGCCGGGCCAGCCGCAGCTGGGTGACCTCGTCGCTGTAGTCGCGCTCCAGCTGAACGGTCAGTTCGTCCAGGCCCGACACCAGCTCCTGCAACTGCAGCCGCACCAGGCGTCCGTCGGTGCCCAGTTCGATCGCGTAGCCGTTCAGTTCGAGCCGCAGCCGGCGCACCATCTCGAGCCGCTGCGCGATCACCGCGATCTCGCGCACGGTGGCGGCGTCCTGCACCTCGGCGGCCGACAGCCGGGCGGTGGCCTCGGTGAGCCGGTCGCGGTAGCGGGCCAGGGTGGCCAGCGCCTGGTTGGCGCGGGCCAGCAGCTGTTCGGGGCGCTGCACGATCCACCGGGCGCCGTCGACGAACAGCGAGATGGTCGACATGGACGCCGAGACGGTGACCGTCGGGACGCCGATCTGCCGCGCCACCCGGTCGGCGGTGCGGTGCCGGGTGCCGGTCTCGGTGGTCTCGACCGCAGCGTCCGGCATCAGGTGGACGCCGGCGAACAGGATGCGGTCGAGCGCGTCGTTGAGGATGATGGCGCCGTCCATCTTGGCCAGCTCGCGCAACGCCGTGGCCGAGAAGGCCACGTCGATGGAGAACCCACCGGTGGAGAGCGCCTGCAGCCGGGCGTTGTTGCCGAGGGTGACCAGCGCACCGGTGCGGCCGTGGACGATCCGGTCGAGCCCGTCCCGCACCGCTGTGCCGGGCGCTATCAGGCCGAGGGCGCGATTGAGCCGGTTCGACGGGACGCTCACTTCGATGACCTCGGCGACTTCTACGGGGTGGCAACACCGGCAGTCTATCGGGGCGACGCGCGCCCGTTCAGCCCCCGGCCAGACGCAGATGCGGACCGTTCGGGTCGCGCCGCTTGCGCGGTCGCAGCCCGAGCAGGTCGACCGCGGTGGCCACCGTCGGCACCTCGACCACCTTCATGCCGCGCAGCTGCACCCCGGTGCCGGGCGGCACCAGCGCCAGCTCGAAGCCGAGCCGCCTGGCCTCGGCGACCCGCCGGTCGAGCCCCGCCACGCGACGCAGCTCGCCGGACAGGCCCACCTCGCCGAGCGCGATCAGCGGGCGGTGGTAGGCGTGCTCGGCGGACGCCGACGCCACCGCCAGCGCCACCGCCAGGTCGGCGGCCGGGTCGGCGAGCCGGGCGCCGCCGACGGTCGAGACGTAGGCCTCCTTGTTGTGCAGCCGGACACCCGCCTTGCGGTGCAGGACGGCCAGGATCACCGACACCCGGCCCGATTCCAGGCCGTGGGTGACCCGGCGCGGTGCGGCCGCGGTCGTGGGTGCGACCAGGGCCTGCACCTCGCTGAGCAGCGGACGCCGGCCCTCCAGGGTGACGGTGAGCGCCGTTCCGGGCACCGGCTCGGCCCGGGTGGAGGCGAACAGCCGGCTGGGATCGGCGACCTCGCGGATGCCGCCCTCGGTCATCTCGAAGCAGCCGACCTCGTCGGCCGGGCCGAAGCGGTTCTTGGTCGCGCGGACGAGCCGCAGCCCACTGTGCCGGTCGCCCTCGAAGGAGAGGACGACGTCGACGAGGTGCTCCAGCAGCCGCGGACCGGCCACCGTGCCGTCCTTGGTGACGTGACCCACCAGCAACACCGGCAGCCGGCGCTGTTTCGCGACCCGGACCAGGGCGTTGGTGACCTCGCGCACCTGGGCGACGCCGCCGGTGACGCCGTCACTGCCGCTGACGGACACAGCCTGCACCGAGTCGAGCACCAGCAGGTCGGGTGCGGCCTGTTCGATGTGGGCCAGGATGGCGCCCAGGTCGGTCTCGGCCGCCAGATAGAGCTGGTCGGCCAGCGCGCCGATCCGGCCGGCGCGCAGCCGTACCTGGGCCGCCGACTCCTCGGCGGAGACGTACAGCGTCCGGCGTCCGGCGGCGGCCCAGCGGCTGGCCACGTCGAGCAGCAGGGTGGACTTGCCCACCCCCGGCTCGCCGGCGAGCAGGACGACGGCGCCGGCCACGATGCCCTGGCCGAGGACCCGGTCGAGCTCGGCGACCCCGGTGCTCACCGAGGCGGCCTCGGCCAGCGGCACCTCACGGATCGGCCGAGCAGGCGCGGTCGGAGCCCCCCGGACGGAGCCGCCGGTGGGAGCGGAGGAGTGCGGTGCCATCGAGCCCCAGCTCTGGCATTGGGTGCAGCGCCCGACCCAGCGGGCGCTCGTCCAGCCGCACTCGGAGCACCGGTGGGCGGTGGTGTTCTTGGCCATGCCCCGCAGGCTAGGGGGCGCCTCCGACGGTTTCATCGAGAGGGTGCGGCCCCCGTCATCCCGGCGAACGCCGGGATCTCCGGACGCTCGGCTCCGAGTTCCCGGGTCGAGCCCGGGATGACGCGTGAGCGAGGTTGGCGTGAGTGCCTAGATCCGGATGGGGCCCTGGGCGGTGTGGAAGGTGGCGGCGTCCAGGCCGGGCTGGCCGTTGGGGGAGGTGAAGCGGATGTTCACGCCGTCGAAATTGCCGTCCACCTCGGCGCCGATCCAGTCCTCGACGCGCTCCTCGTTGCCCGAGATCTCCAGCTCGACCAGTTGCAGCTGGCCGCCGAGGGCGCGGGGGAGCACCGACTCGTCACTCATCCATTTGATGAAATACGGCAGCTGTGGGTCGGTCATCAGCCCCTTGACCCCGATCTGCTCCCACTCCAGCAGCCGGCCGTCGGGGAAATGCCGCGAGCCGATCACCGCGTGCCGGCCGAGCCGCTGCTCGTACGGGGTGAGGTCGGGCACCGACACCACCCAGCCCAGCCAGCCGCCGCCCATCTCGGAGCGGGCCCGGACGGCCTGCCCGAACGCCGCCTTCTCGGCGGCCGGGTGTTCGAGCACCTCCACCACTTCGATGTAGCGGTCGTCGGCCAGCGGCAGAATGTGGTTGCGGGTACCGAACCGGGGGTGGAAGCCTCCGTCACGGAATTTGGCGCCGAGCAGGTCGCCCAGGCGCTCGACCTCGGCCTTGAGGCCGTCGGGACCCGCTGCGAACGTCAGGTGATCGACATGCATGCAGACATTGTCACCATGACATGCCGCTGACGCGAAATCGGCGGACGCCGACGCATCTGGAAGTCATCAGAACGTCACGATGATGAAATTTTGACCGGTCAACTATCCCCGCTCCCGGAGCCGGGGCGGGTTCGCGGCGCCGCCTATGATGACCGGTGTGAACGGCTCCCGGACCGAGGTGAAGGTCGCCCTGTCGACGTCCTCGGTCTACCCGGAGAACGTCGCGGTCGGTTTCGAGGTGGCCAGCCTGCTCGGCTACGACGGGGTCGAGGTGATGGTCGGCATCGATCCGCTGGCCGCCGACGTGGACGCCGTCGAACGGCTCCGCGACTACCACCAGGTTCCGGTGCTGGCGATCCACGCCCCGTGCCTGCTGGTCACCCAGCGGGTGTGGGGCAGCGACCCGTGGGTGAAGCTGGAGCGCGCCACCGAGGCCGCCAACCAGCTGGGCGCCGACGTGGTCGTGGTGCATCCGCCGTTCCGCTGGCAGCGCAGCTACGCGACCCGTTTCGTCGAGGGCGTTCGTGAGCTGGCCGCCGGCAGCGGGGTGACCATCGCGGTCGAGAACATGTACCCCTGGCGGGCGCCCGGCGGCGGCGACTTCCAGGCCTACCGCCCGAGCTGGGATCCGACCGACCTCGACTACGATCACCTGACCCTCGACCTGTCGCATGCGGCCACCGCCCGGCAGGACTCCCTCGAACTCGTGCGCCGCTGGGAGGATCGGCTGGCCCACGTCCACCTCACCGACGGCAACGGCTCGGC
>CALMIQ010000321.1 GCA_937863965.1 uncultured Micropruina sp. | reverse complement strand
GGCTGCTGGGTGATCGCCTTGCGGTCCTGGCGGTTCACCCGGCCGCTGCCGCCCATCAGGCCCATGATCATCGGGATCGCGGTGCCCAGCATCGGCCACATCGGCCAGTAGTAGATCAGGTGGCCCGAGGTCAGCACGGTCATCAGCCAGATCACGTTGAACAGCAGCGCCAGCCCGAGCCACCAGCGCGGGAACGGACCGATGAGGCCGTGACCGCCGTGGTGCCGCACCGGCTGCTGGTGTGCGCCCGCCGGCGGCCTGGGCACCGGGGTGACGTCGGCGAGCACCGGGACCAGTTCGCCGAGGGCCTTCGAACTCATCACCTGGTCGAGGCGCTGGTTGTATTCGTCATTGTCCAGGCGCCCCTCGGCGTAGGCGTCGGCCAGCATGGACGCCGCATTGGCGCGATCGGCGTCCGAGGCGCGCAACTGCCGGTACTGCTCCTCGCGCGGGTCGGCCGAGAAGCCCGCCCAGCCGCGTCCACCCGATTCCGGCACCGGAAGGTTCTGCCACTGCGGAACTGACATGCGTCCTACTTTCCTCGGATCTCCCCCATTCTGCATCAGGGGCCTGCGACTGCCGACCGCTCAGCGACCGCCGGCGTTGTAGCGCAGGGAGTTCGGCCGGCACTCGGCCTCGCTGCCGATCCGCAGGTCGGCCGCGATCAGCCCGTCGTCGCGCAGCGCCGCCAGCTTGGGCACCGTCCGGTCGTAGATCGCCCACGGATCGAGGGTGTTCAGGTAGATCTTGGTGGCGCCCTCGAAGCCCGCCAGGGTCGAGATGCGCCACTTCAGGACGATCCGCCACGGCATCGCGACGTCCACATCGATCGGCCGGTAGTGCCACTCCTCGTTGCTGGGGACGTCCACGCCGGTGGCGGCGTGCATCGCGTGCACCATGTCCGACATGCCCCGGAGCTCTTCGGGCGACTGTTCCCACGGGTCGCATTCGGCGCTCTTGGAGTAGATCTCCAGCGACGGGAACCGGTGCCCGAACCCGGCGAAGGCGATGGCGTGGTCGTTCTCGGCCACCACCAGGTTCTTGTAGCCGGCGTAGTTGACGGCGTCCTCGTTGAAGGCGTTCGGGTTGGCCCGCAGCTGGGCCACCGCCCGCTCGGCCTGGACGCCGCGCTCGTCGACCGCGACCAACTGCTTGTGCAGGTGGTCGAAGGACGCCCCGGCGGGCCGCAGCCAGTTCTGGAAGACCACCACGTAGCGGGCGTACCGATTCAGGTTGAACAGCGCCGAGATCGACTCGACGGTGAACGCCAGCAGGTGGAAGTGCTCGTCGGGGGTCATCGTTCCCGAGCCGGCCAGCTGGGTGCTGTCGACCGCGCCGTCGACGTAGTGCCGGCGGCTCACGATCACGTCGTGCCCGCCGCCGAAGAACCCGGACGCGAACTCGAGCTGCTCGTCCAGCGTCATCGCGTCGACCTGCGCCGGCGTCCGCCCGCCGGCCAGCAGCTTGCTGCGCGCCACCCCGAGCACGTGTGCCCGTCCCGCCGGCGACTCCAGGTAGGCCGCCTTCCGGGCGGCGACCCGGGCGGGCAGCGTGTAGCCGTAGTTGGCGTGCCAGTACTGATAGCTGAGGATCTCGAACAGATTCGGCACCCGGCGGAACTCGGCGGTGCTGGCGAACAACTCCTCGGCGGTGGTGCCGTAGCTGATCCGCCGGCTGCCGTCCGGTTGCCGCACCATCCGGGATTTCTCCGGCGGCGTCTCCAGGTAGCGGTGCTCGCAGAACGGGCAGTACCTGCCGTGCTGGTCGGGGTCGAGCGGGACGGGCGGCGGCAGCGAGATGCCCAGTGGCCGATTGCCGCGCCCGGCGACGGTCCACACCTCGGTGGCCGAGAACGGATTGAGCTGCTTGACGGTCCCGTCGGCCATGACGGTCAGCCAGTCAGGCTCCCGGTGGAAGGCCTGCATGGGTAGTGCTCCCCTAGGTAGGTGGTCAGCGTCAGGGTAGCGTCCCACCTAGTGCGAAGGCACTAGGCGAACCCCGAACGGGTTCATCGCGGGAGTACCCCCGGTGATCTCCGGGCCCGAAACTGCAACCGAATCGTGACTGTCCGCGTCCAACCCCCACAAGGACCAGCCACGGAAGTGAGTACGACATGCTGCACAGCACCAGCGCCGAACGCGCCGCCTGCATCGACGACCCGGCCCTGTTCCAGCACGAACTGCTGGAGGGTCCGGCCCCGTCCCGTGGGGATTCCGAGCGCCAGCGCCAGACCGCCCTGTTGACCGCTCGTGCCGCCGCCGCGTGCGCGGACTGCCCGCTGTTCAAGACCTGCCTCTACGACGCGGTCGTCAAGCACGACGTCGCCGGCTTCGTCGCCGGCACCACCGAGGCGCAGCGGACGCAGATCCGCGCCGCCCTCGGGGTGAAGGTGGAGGCCGAGGACTTCGACACCCTCGCCGGGGTGATCCGCGGCGCCCGCCAGCTCAACCACGAGGAGGTGCTGCGGCTGCGGCAGGCCAACCCGCACGAGAGTCTCGAGGTGCTGGCGATGCGGCTCGGCTGCTCGCTGTCCACCATCAAGCGGCACATGCGGCGGGCCCGCAACGCCGCCGGCGAGGTCAAGCTGGCCGCGGTCAAGCCGACCATGGAGCGGGTGCTGGCCGCGTTCGCGGCGGTGGTCCGTCCGAACCGTTCCCGGGAGCGCCGGGTCGCCTGAGGGGCGTCCGACAGCCAACCGATCAGCCCGCGGCGGCCTCGATCACCAGGGACGCCGCGGGCTGAACGGCGCCGTCCAGGATCTGTTCGGCGTAGTGGCAGGAGACCCGGTGGCCCGGGCGTCCAGGGATCACCCGCAGCCGCGGCACCTCGTCGTCGCAGCGGGTCGGCTGGCGGTAGGGGCAGCGGGTGTGGAACCGGCAGCCGGACGGTGGGTTGGCCGGGCTGGGCAGATCGCCGCGCAGCAGGATGCGCTCGCGGCTGTCCTCGACCTCGGGGTCGGGGATCGGGATCGCCGACATCAGCGCGATCGTGTACGGGTGCAGCGGCTGGGCGTACAGCCTGTCGGAGTCGGCCTCCTCGACGATCCGCCCGAGGTACATCACACCCACCCGATCGGAGATGTGCCGGACGACGGCCAGGTCGTGGGCGATCACGATGTAGGTCAGCCCGAACTCCTGCTGCAGCTTCTCCAGCAGGTTGATCACCTGGGCCTGGACGGAGACGTCCAGCGCCGAGACCGGCTCGTCGGCGATCACCAGTTCGGGATTGAGGATCATCGCCCGCGCGATCCCGATCCGCTGCCGCTGGCCGCCGGAGAACTCGTGCGGGTACTTGGCCAGCGCCGAGCGCGGCATGCCGACCAGTTCCAGCATCTCGGCGGCGCGGGCGACCAGTTCGGCGGCCGGACGCGGCTCGTGCACCCGCAGCGGCTCGATCATCAGGCTCTGCACCGACTGGCGCGGGTCGAGGGAGGCCAGCGGATCCTGGAAGACCATCTGCATGCGGCGGCGCAGCCGGCGCAGCGGTTCGCCCTTGAGCCTTGTGACGTCGACGCCGTCCAGGGTGACGGTGCCGGCGGTGGGCTGCTCCAGCCGCAGCAGCGCGCGGCCCAGCGTGGACTTGCCGCAGCCGGATTCGCCGACCAGGCCGTAGGTGCGTCCGCGCGGCACCCGCAGGTCGACGCCGTCCACGGCCTTCACGTGCCCGACGGTGCGGTCGACCACGACGCCGCTCCTGATCGGGAAGTGCACCTCGAGGCCCTCGACCACCAGCAGGTCGTCGGTGTCAACCATGGCTCACCTCCGCGGGATGGACGCAGCGCACCGGATGGTCGGCCGGCGAGTCGGGCAGGGCCGCGAGACCGATGTCGGGACGCACGCACTCGTCCGTGGCGTGCACGCAGCGGGGGGCGAACGCGCAGGCCTTCGACCAGGCGATGGTGTCCCGCGGCGTCCCCGGGATCGGGTGCAGCGGCTCGCCGCGCGGGGCGTCCAGGCGCGGGATGGAGGCGAGCAGGCCGTGGGTGTAGCGGTGCCGGGGGTGCCCGAACAGCTCGGTGCGCGGGGCGGCCTCGACGATGCGGCCGGAGTACATCACGTTGACCTGGTCGCACAGGCCCGCGACCACCCCGAGGTCGTGGGTGATCATGATCATCGCGGTGCCGGCGTCGGTGACGAGCTCCTTGAGCAGTTCCAGCACCTGGGCCTGGATGGTGACGTCGAGCGCGGTGGTGGGCTCGTCGCAGATCAGCAGCTTCGGTTTGCAGGCCAGCGCCATCGCGATCAGCGCGCGCTGCCGCATGCCGCCCGACAGCTGGTGCGGATACTCCTTGAGTCGGCGCTCGGGGTCGGGAATGCCGCAGCGGCGCAGCAGTTCCACCGATTCGGCCATCGCCGCCGACTTGTTGGTCCGGGTGTGCGCCAGCAGCACCTCGGCGACCTGGACGCCGATCGGCACCACCGGGTTCAGCGAACTGATCGGGTCCTGGAACACCATCGCGATCTCGGGGCCGCGCAGTTTCGCCATCGCGCCCTCGCTCAGGCTGAGCAGATCCTTACCGTTGTAGCGCACCCGCCCGGTCACCTCGACGCCGCGGCGCGGCAGCAGCCCCATCAGGGCCAGCACGGTGACCGACTTGCCGGAGCCGGACTCGCCGACCACGCCGACGATCTCGCCGGGCGCGACCGTGTAGCTGACCCCGTCGACGGCGCGGGTGACGGAGTTGCGGCGCCGGAAGGTGACGCTCAGGTCGTCGATCTCGAGCAGCGGCGGACGGCGGGTCATCTCACCTCCTCGACTTCGGGTCGAGGGCCTCGCGCAGCGCCTCGCCGAGCAGCGTGAAGCCGAGCGCGGTGATCGCGATGCACAGACCGGGCAGCAGGGTCAGGTGGGGCGCGGACTGCAGCCGGTCCTGGGCCTTGACCAGCATCCGGCCCCATTCGGCGACGGCCGGATCCGGGTCGCCCAGGCCCAGGTAGGACAGCGCGGCGACCTCGATGATCGCGGTGGCCAGGCTGAGGGTGGCCTGCACCAGCACCGGGCCCAGCGAGTTGGGCAGCACGTGACTCATCGTGATGGTGCGCCGCCGCAGGCCCAGCGAGACCGAGGCCAGCACGTAGTCCTTGCGCGATTCGGCGAGCATCGAGCCGCGCAGCAGCCGGGCGAAGACCGGCACCTGGGCCGCCGCGATGGCCAGCATGATGGCCAGCGGCTGGCGTCCCATCACGGCTGCCACGGACACCGCGAGCAGCAGCGACGGGATCGACAGCAGGATGTCGACCAGTCGCATCACGACCAGGTCGACCCAACCGCCGAAACCGCCGGCCAGGCCGCCCAGGATGGCGCCGCCGACCAGGCCCAGCAGCGTCGAGACGACGCCGATGATCAGGGATTGGCGGGCGCCGAAGATCAGCTGGGTGACCAGGTCGGAACCGAACGGGTCGAGGCCCAGCGGATGTTCCGGCGAGAACGGCGGCAGCGAGTACGGCGTGATCTCGCGGATCCACTGCGAACCGGCCGGTTCGTAGGGGGCCAGCACGGGCGCGAAGATCGCCACCAGCACGAAGGCGGCGACGATCGCGGCGCCGATGATCGCCGACGGATTGCGGATCAGCCGCTGCAGGGCCCCCTTCCATAGGCTGGTGCCCTCCTCGTCGGCGGCGACGTCCCCCATCGCCTCGACGAGAAGGGGCGGACGCTGGATCAGGCCGGCGGCGGTCGCCACGGCGATGTCCGGCACCAGGTCGGTGTCGGTGGCCCCGGACGCCGGGGGGCGCGGTTCGTCGGGGCTCATCGGGTCCTCAACCTCGGATCGATCAGGCCGTACAACAGGTCGACGACGAGGTTCACCACCGCATAGATGAGCGCGATGAACACGATGAAGCCCTGCAGGACGGCATAGTCCAGGTTCGAGATCGCCTCGAACAGATAGGAGCCGATGCCGTTGAAGGCGAACACACCCTCGGTCAGCACGGCGCCGGCGAGGAGTGCCCCGGTCTGCAGGCCGATGATGGTGACCACCGGCAGCAGCGCGTTGCGCAGCACGTGCCGACGGCTGATCAGGCCGGGCGGAAGGCCCTTGGCCTTGGCCGTCCGGATGTAGTCCTCGTGCACCACGTCCAGAACGGACGCCCGGGTCATCCGCACCACGATGGCGAGCGGAATGCTGCCCAGCGCGATCGCGGGCAGGATCAGGTGCAGGATCGCGTCCCAGGCGGCGTCCAGCTCGCCGGTGAGCAGGCCGTCCAGCACGTAGAAGTTGGTGACATGGGTGGCGTTGATGGTGACCGTCTGTCTGCCTGAGGAGGGCAGCACGGCGAGGAACTCCAGCCCGGGCAGCCCCACCGCGAAGACCACCTTGAGCAGGTAGGCGAGCACGAAGACCGGGATGACGACACCGACCAGGGACGCCGAGACGGTCAGCGTGTCGAGGACGCCGCCGGCCCGCTTGGCGGCCAGATAGCCCAGCGGGATGCCGAGCGCGACCGCGAACAGCAACGCCGCCACCGCCAGTTCGACGGTGGCCGGGAAGCGCAGCAGGAAGGTCTCGACGACGGGCTCCCCGGTCCGCGGGCTGATGCCGAAGTCGCCGCGGAGCAGCTGGCCGGTGTAGGTGAGGTACTGCTGCAGCAGCGGCTGGTCGAAGCCGTATTGGGCGTTGATCCGGGCGATCGCCTCGTCGGTCGCCTTCTCGCCGAGCAGCGCGCGGGCCGGGTCACCCGGCAGCGCACGTAGCCATAGGAACAACAGCACGCTCAGGCCGAAGAGCACCGGGATCATCAGCAGGATCCGGCGGACGGCGAACCTGAGCATGCGCGTCCCTCCTGGTGGGTGCCGGGCCGGGGGCGTCGTGTCGGATGCCCCCGACCCGGCGACGGGTCATGCGAGCCGGATGCGGCTCACGGGGTGATGGTGACCGCGTTCCAGACCTCGTCCTGGACGGGCGAGGGGACGTAGCCCTGC
This sequence comes from uncultured Micropruina sp., assembly GCA_937863965.1. Classification (GTDB taxonomy): domain Bacteria; phylum Actinomycetota; class Actinomycetes; order Propionibacteriales; family Propionibacteriaceae; genus Micropruina. The sequence continues at coordinate 7,501 of CALMIQ010000321.1, read as the reverse complement.
ACGCCCTTGCCGAAGGCCAGGGACGGCGGGGCGTGGGTCAGCGGCACGCCGGGGACGAAGTCGGAGATCATCTTGTTGATCTCCTCGTACTTCGTCTTCTGCGCCGCGGCGTCGCTCATTCCACGGGCCTCGCGCAGGGCCGTGAACAGCGCCGGGTTGTCGAAGCCCCACTCGTTGGCCTCGCCGCCGAAGAAGACGCCGATGAAGTTGTCGGGATCGTTGTAGTCGCCCGTCCAGCCGAGCAGGTGGATGCCGTGGCTGCTGCCGCCCTGGATCAGGTCCAGGTAGTCGGGGCTCCACTTGTTGGCCACCGGCGTGACCTTGATGCCGACCGCCTCGAGTTGCGGCTTCAGCGAGGCGTAGATGTCCTCGGGCGAGGGCATGTAGGGACGCGAGACGCCGGTCGGGTAGTTGAACTCCAGGGTCAGGTTCTCCTGGCCGGCCTCCTTCAGCAGCGCCTTGGCCTTGTCCGGGTCGTAGCCGTAGGTGGTGACGTTCTGCGTCCAGCCGGTGACGTTGTCGGGCATGAAGTTGATCGCCGCCGTGGTGCCCTCGGGCATCACCTGCTTGATCAGGGCGTCCTTGTCGATGGCGTGCGCGATGGCCTGCCGGACCTTGACGTCGGACAGCCCCTTCGCCTTCTGGTTCATGCCCAGGTAGAGGATGTTGAACGCCGGGCGCTGCAGGATCTGGAAGCCCGCGTTCTTCAGCGTGGGAACGTCGGCGGGAGCCACCAGGTCGTAGCCGTCGATGTTGCCGGCCTGCAGCTCCTGGGTGCGGGCCTTGGCGTCGGAGATGGTGCGGACGATCACCGTCGACACCTTCGCCTTGTCACCCCAGTAGTTGTCGTTGCGCTTCAGGGTGACCTGCTGGCCGCGTTCCCACTTGTCGAAGACGAACGGGCCGGTGCCGGTCGGGTGCGCCGTGGCGTACTCGGAGAACCGCGGGTCGCTCTCGGTGCCGCTGGTGTTGTCGGCGTTGTACTGCTTCATCGCCGTCGGCGACTGCATCGAGAAGGCCGGCAGCGTCATGGCGTCCGGGAAGTGAACGAACGGGCCGTTGAGGTTGATCGTCACCTCGGTCGCGCTCTTCGCCTCGCAGTTCTTGTACAGGGCGTCCTTGGCCTTGGCGCCCGTGGAGTAACCGCGCATCAGCTTGCCGTAGTAGTAGGTGATGTTCTCGGACTGGTTGATGCCCTTCCAGTTGAACCACCGGTCGAAGTTCGCACAGACCGCTTCGGCGTTGAAGTCGGTGCCGTCGGAGAATTTGACCCCCTCGCGCAGCGTGAAGGTGAACGAGGTGTTGTCGGGCGAGGCCGTCCACGCGGTGGCCAGCAGCGGATCGAGCTCGGTGGTGCCGGGCTTGGTGCCCAGCAGGCCCTCGAACTGCTGCCGGGCGATCCGGAAGGTCTCGCCGTCGCTGGCCATCGCCGGGTCGAGCATCACCGGGTCGGACGAGGCCGCGAAGATGAAGGTGTCCTTGGTGGCCCCGGTGGCACCCGGACTGGCTTCCTGCCGCTGGCTCTGCACACAGCCGCCGAAGCCGGCCAGCAACGTGACGGCGGCGGCCGCGGCCATCCCCCCGTCGCACAGTGGTCCGCATAGTCACTTCTTCCCTTCCTTTCCGACGCGTTCGTGTCGCGCCGCATTGGGGGGAGGCTGGTCCTCGGCACCCTGCTGCGGGGAGGGCATGGCAAGGAGTGTTCTCAAGCTGTTATGTATGCCGTCCGGTCAACCCGCCGGTGCCGGTGAGATTCCCGAAACCCGTTGCCAATGAGCCGTTCCGGCCCGCCGACCGCTCGCCTGACCATGCCGGACGCGCCCGGTCGGGCGGGTCCCGAGTGGCTGGGCGGGCGGTTGGGGGCGGACGACGCCGGTCAGAACCAGCGCAGCAACTCCTTCGCCGTTCCGTCGTCGGCGAATCTGTCGGTGACGTGGTCGGCGGAGTCCTTCACCTCGTCCGGTGCGTCGCCGAGGGCGACCCCGCGTCCGGCCCAGCCGAGCATCTCGATGTCGTTGCGGCCGTCGCCCATGGCCAGCACGTCGGCGGCGTCGACGCCCAGGTCGGCGCAGACCCCGGCCAGCCCGTAGGCCTTGTCCACGCCGTCCGGGGCGATGTCGAGCCAGGCGGTGTAGCCGATGAAGTAGCTGACCCCCTGCAGACCGAGCCGGTGGGCCAGCCGGATGAAGTCGTCCTCGGAGGCGTTCGGGTCGCGGACCACGATCCGGGTGACCGGCTCGGCCACCAGTTCGTCCAGCCCGACCTCGATGAGTTCGCCGTTCAGTTCGCCGTCGGGGAACAGCCGGTTCACCTTGAAACCACGGCCGACGACCTCGGTGGCGAGGATCGCCTCGGGATGCTCGGCGAGCACCCGTTCGACCACGCCGGCCGGGTCGAAGGTGACCCGTTCGAGCAGTTCCAGCGGCGGATAAGTCACCCGGACGGCGCCGTTGGACGACACGTGCTGGCCGGGCGGCAGGCGCAGCGCCTCCGCGACCGGGCGGGTGCCGGCCCAGCCGCGTCCGGTGCTCAACACGACCGGGACGCCCGCCGCCACCACCGCGTCCACCGCCGCGGCGACCGATCGCGGCACGCGTCCGTCGACGCTCAGCAGCGTGCCGTCGATGTCCAGCGCCACCAGGCGCGGTCGCCATGACATGGGTACCCCCTTCCCCGCCAGGCTTTCAGGGTCGCGCGCGGACGGCAAACCGGGGGTCGAGTTCCCGGAACGAGTCCGGGATGACGTGGGGAGGTGGTCGTTCGCGGCTCTCCCGCCCTATTCGGGCCTGTCGAACGGGTCTACGACGGCGAGACCCGGAAGGTGGGCGAAGCCGCGGACGTCGCGCGTCGCCAGTTCATGACCGTGCGCGAGGCAGATACCCGCGATCTGAGCGTCGCCGTGGGAGATCGCCCGGCCAGAGAACTCGGCGTGAACCAGGACGCCCGCGGCCGCGCGGGCGGCGGGAAGGTCGTACGACGCGATCGTGTCGGCGAACGCGTCGAGGTGGGCCTTCCAGCGGGCTTCGAGACCGGCCCGACGCCTGCCGGGCGCCAGTCGTCCGATCCCGCGTTCGATCTCCTCGACCGTGACGACACAAATCGAGAGCGCCGCCCGATCGAGCTCCCGCGCCCAGGCGAGAACGGCCGGGTCGGGCGCGTCCTTCATGAACTCCGAAACGACGTTGGTGTCGGCGATGATCACGAAAACTCGACCGGATCGGGCGGGCCGACCCGCTCGGGCAGTTCGAGGTCGACACCGCCGACCTCTGCGAGTGACTCGTGGAGCGCCAGCAGGAAGTTCTGCTCCGGCAGATTGACCGCAGCGTCCAGAATCGCTCGCACCTCGGCTTCCACCGACCGGCCGTGCGCGGCGGCCCGGCCACGCAGCCTGGCGTGCGTCCGCTCATCCAGCTGTCGGATGGTCAACGTGCCCATGCCAACCACCTCCTGACAGCAATGCTAGCAAGACTCGCGGGGTCCGGCTCGAGATCCCGGAACGAGTCCGGGATGACGTGGGGACGTGGTTGCCCGGAGTCCCCTTTCGTCATCTCGGCCTCCCACGTCATCCCGGCCTCCACTCCGTCATCCCGGCCTCCACTTCGTGGTCCCGCCCCCCCACGTCATCCCGGCGAATGCCGGGATCTCGGACGTCGGATCAGCCGACCGGGGTCAGGAACTCCCGGCCACCCAGGTAAGGACGCAGTGCTTCCGGGATGCGCACCGAGCCGTCCGGTAGCTGGTGGTTCTCCAGCAGCAGGATGATCATCCGGGTCATCGCGCACAGCGTCCCGTTCAGGGTCGCCACCGACTCGGTGCCCTCGGCCGTCCGCATCCGGATGTTCAGCCTGCGCGCTTGGAAGGTGGTGCAGTTCGAGGTCGAGGTGATCTCGCGGTACTTGCCCTGGCTAGGGATCCAGCCGTAGCAGTCGTACTTGCGCGCCGCGCTCAGGCCGAGATCACCGGAGGCCACCTCGAGCACCTGGAACGGCAGCTCGAGCGCAGTGATGAACTCCTTCTCGAACTCCAGCAGCTTGGCGTGCAGGGCGTCCGCCTCGTCGGGGTGGCAGTAGACGAACATCTCCACCTTGTCGAACCAGTGCACCCGGAAGATGCCCTTGGTGTCCTTGCCGTAGCTGCCCGCCTCGCGCCGGTAGCACGGCGAGTAGCCGGCGTACAGCCGGGGCAGGGTGGCGGCGTCCAGGATCTCGTCGCTGTGGTAGGCGGCCAGCGCCACCTCGGAGGTGCCGACCAGGTACAGGTCGTCGGCCGGGAGGTGGTAGACGTCCTGGGCGGCCTGGCCGAGGAAGCCGGTGCCCTCCATCGCCGACGGCTTCACCAGCGCCGGCGGCAGGATCGGCGTGAAGCCCCACTCCACGGCCTTGGCCATCGCCAGGTTGGTCAGCGCCAGCTCCAGCATCGCCCCTTGTCCGGTGAGGAAGTAGAAGCGGGCCCCGGACACCTTCGCGCCCCGCGGCATGTCGATCGCGCCGAGCAGTTCGCCCAGTTCCAGGTGGTCGCGTGGGGTGAAGCCCTCGGCCTCGAAGTCCCGCGGGGTACCGTGCACCGACACCACCGTGAAGTCGTCCTCGCCGCCCCGCGGGACGTCGTCGAAGACCGGGTTGGGCAGCGCCAGCATCAGCTCGTCGAACCGGGCACCGGCCTCGTCGGCGGCCGCGGACGCCGCCTTCACCTGGGCCGCGAGTTCCCGCGTCCGGACGATCAGGGCCGCCTTCTCGTCGCCCTTGGCGCGGGCGACGTCCTTGCCCACCGACTTCTGCTCGGCCCGCAACGACTCGAACGCCGCGATCGCCGAACGCCGGGCGGCGTCGGCCTCGATCAGCCGGTCCACCAACTCGACGGACTCGCCGCGCGCCTCCTGGGCGGCACGCAGGCGGTCGGGTTCGGTACGAAGGAGTTTCGGGTCGATCACCCGCTCAGCCTATCGGCCGGCGCCGGGCGTCCCATTACGCTCAGGATCGTGGCCAGCATCTCGCAACCCGTTGTCGTGCCGCCTTCGGAGGCGGCGATCGTCCTGGTGATGACCATTCCGGACAGCCAGGAACAGGCCGTCCGGGCCGCCCTCGGCGACGTCACCTCGGTGATCCGCGCGGTCTGCTTCCGCTACCCGGACGCCGCCACCACCTGCGTCGCCGGCATCGGTTCGAAGGCCTGGGACCGGCTGTTCCCCGGCGAGGCCAAGCCCAACGGCCTGCACCCGTTCATCGCACTGGACGGAGACGTCCATCACGCGCCGTCCACGCCGGGCGACCTGGTCTTCCACATCCGCGGCCAGCGGTTCGATCTGTGCTTCGAGCTGGCCCACCAGCTGACCCTCCGCCTGGCCGGACTGGCCGTCGTCGAGGACGAGCTGCAGGGCTTCCGGTACTTCGACGAACGCGACCTGCTCGGCTTCGTGGACGGCACCGAGAGCCCCACCGGCGTCGCGGCCGACGAGACCGCGTACCTCGCCGACGGCCCGTTCGCCGGCGGCAGCTACCTGATCGTGCAGCGCTACCTGCACGACCTGGCCGCGTGGAACCGGCTCACCGTCGAGGAGCAGGAGCGGGTGATCGGCCGGCACAAGCTGAGCGACATCGAGATCCCCGACGACCAGAAGGCGCCCAACTCGCACGTCGCGCTGAACAGCATCACCGCGCCGGACGGCACCGACCGGCAGATCGTCCGCGAGAACATGCCGTTCGGCTCGGTCGGCGACGGCCGTTTCGGCACCTACTTCATCGGCTACGCCGCCGACGTGACCGCGATCGAAGAGATGCTGCGGCACATGTTCATCGGCGATCCGCCCGGCAACCACGATCGCATCCTCGACTTCTCCACCGCGGTCACCGGCAGCCTGTTCTTCATTCCCACCATCGACTTCCTCGACGACCAGCCCGGCTAATCCGTCCGGGGCACGGGCGGCCGGTGCCACAATGGCGCATGAGCAGCCGCCGTCCGGGAATCGGGCCGATCGCGACGATCGCCTTCGGCGTCGGATTCGCGGTCTGGACGGCGCTGATGATGTCCGGGTCACTGGCCGGGCTGGACACCCTGCAGGCGCCGCCGCCGCACTGGCAGACCCCCGCCATCCAGATCGCCGCGGCGGTCGCCATCGTCTTCCACCCGGTGGTCGTCTACAGCACCCTGGCCGGCATCGCGGTGTGGGCGTTCCGGCGGCGGCTGCGCAACCTGACCGTCGGCGTGGTGCTGTCCATCGCACTCGGTTGGGGCGGTCATGAGCTGCTCCGAGCGCTGATCGCCCGGCCGCGTCCCCCCGGCACCCTGACCGACCTGATCAGCAACAACGGGCCCTCCTACCCCTCCGGCCACCTCGTCGCCATCGTCACCGCCGCCCTGGTGGTGGTGGCGACCACCACGACCACCAAGCAACCCCGACCGCAGATCGAGTTCTGGCGCTGGCTGGGGCTCGCGCTCATCCTGCTGGTGGCGACGGACCGCTGGCTGCTGCATGCCCACTGGGTCAGCGACCTGGTCGGCGGCATCCTCTTCGGCGGCTTCACCGCCAGCCTGGCGCTGACCGTCGCCCGGGTGCACATGCAGCCCGAGCGGCCCACCCGGGCCGCGGTGCTGGCCGCTCGGACGCCGAAACGCTGCGCCATCGTGGTCAACCCGACCAAGATCCCCGACTGGGCCGCGTTCCGCCGGCACGTCGAGGTGGACTGCCGCGAGAACGGCTGGACGCCGAGGTTCCTCGAGACCAGTCCCGACGATCCCGGACGCGGCATGACCCGGGCGGCGCTGAAGGCAGGCGTCGACCTGGTCATGGTGGCCGGCGGCGACGGCACGGTGCGCGTGGTGTGCTCGGAGCTGGCCGGGACCGGCGTCCCGCTCGGGCTGCTGCCCTCGGGCACCGGGAACCTGCTGGCCCGCAACCTCGGCATCCCGCTGGACGAGTCCGAGGCGCTGCGGGTGGTTCTGCGGGGCCGCCGGGACGCCATCGATCTGATCGAGGTGCTCATCGACGACGCCGAACGGCCCGAGCACATCGCGGTGATGGCCGGCATGGGGCTCGACGCGCGGATCATGAGCGCCACCGACGAGGGCCTGAAGAAGATCATCGGGCCGGCCGCCTACGTGATGGCCGCCGGGGACGCCGCCAACCTGCCGTCCTTCGACGTGACCATCGCCATGGACGACGGCGAGCCGTTGCAGCGGCATGCCGGCCTGGTGATGGTCGGCAACGTCGGGTCGCTGCAGGGCAACGTCCAACTGCTGCCGGACGCCCAGTTCGACGACGGCCTGCTCGACCTGTTCGTGGCCTCCCCGGCCAGCGTCGCCGACTGGCTGCGGATCACCACCAGCGTGATCCTGCCGGTGCCGGAGGCGTCCGAGATCGACCGCGGGCAGGGCCGCCGGGTGCTGATCGAGACCTCCGAGCCGGTCGAGTACCAGCTGGACGGCGACGCCGCCGGCGAGTGCCACCGGATGAGCGCCGAGGTACTCCCCCAGACGCTCATCGTGATGGTGCCCGACCGCTGAG
>CALMIQ010000320.1 GCA_937863965.1 uncultured Micropruina sp. | reverse complement strand
GGGCTGGCCGGTGTACTGGACCGCATGCCCCGCCCCTGGAATCGCTGCACGTTCACGATCGGGAGTGACCAACGCTTAATCCTGCGACAGCGGCCGCTGCTCCTGCCAGGTCTCCTGGCCGTTTGTCACCGCTCCGTGAACGAGCACGACCATCTCGGGGGGCTCGGACGTCAGTGTGTCGATGCTCATGAGCGATCCTCTCGCGATTCGGGCTCCACCACCACCTCGGCGCCTCCAGACGAGCGGGGCGGAACTTGGGGAGCGTACCGCTGTGGAGCGCGGGCTTCGGCAGACGAGCCGGCCCCCCCAACCCCTGCCCTGACGGAAAGGTTCTATACGCCAGCGTGGCGCATGAACGGATGTCCACTCTCTATCCTGAGTTGGCCACCCTCGAGAGTTCCTATAGCCGGCTGCGATCGGGACTGCACCGTCGTCGAAACTGATCTTGCTGGTGACAAGCACCTCTACCTGATCTCGCGGTCGAGTTCCCCGGCCGCGAGGACCCCCGCGGAGCGCGCCGCATGGGACGACGGCTCTCTCAGCCCAGGGTCCCGCTGGAACGCACCCGGCGCGGCGTGTGGAAGCTCCCTTGTGGCGGGGTCAGTGCGGGACTTCGGGTGTGACGGGGGTCCACAGCCGGTCGATGGGCATGACGTGGAGCCGGTCGGCGTAGGTGTAGGAGCGGGTTCCGGTGGTGAGGATGATCCCGGCGGCGAACCGTGGTCCGAGGGCGTCGCGGAGTTGACCGAGGCCGCGGAAGTCGCCGCCGGGGGCCCGTTCGCTGGCTTTGACCTCGAACGCAACGACGGTGCCGTCGTCGTACTCGATGACCACGTCGACTTCGGCGCCGTCGCTGGTCCGCCAGTGTCCCAGGGTGACGGCCCCGTCGAGCCAGGAAGCCTGCTTGCGGATCTCCCCGACGACGAAGGTCTCCAGCAGGTGCCCGAAGTCGGTGAGTGATGCCGGGTCGAGTCGGGTGAGCTTGTCCGGCGTGAGTCGCAGCAGCCGGGCGGCCAGTCCGGAGTCGACGACGTGGACCTTGGGTTTGACGCTGACCCGTGAGCGCAGGGTCTTGCCCCACGCCGGCAGCCGAACGACGAGGAAGAGGTCCTCGAGTAGCCGCAGGTGACTCTCGACGGTGGCTCGGCTGACGCCGAGCCTCTCCGCAGCGGCAGAGACGTTGAGCAGTTGCCCGGTCTGTGCCGAAATCAGACCCAGAAGGTCGGTCATTGCCTGTCGTTCACGGATTCGGCCCAGTTCCAGAGCATCCCGCTCGACCGATGCCCGCACGAAGTCATCGAACCATCGGGCTCGGGCCGCGCCGGAACGTCGCAGGGCCAAGGGCAGGCCCCCGGCGCAGACACGCTCCACATAATCCTGGCGCGGGGTCGTTGAGGAGGGGATCCGGCCAACGACACCCTCGGGGTCGACAGGCAACACCTCGAGGAGGTTCTCGCTCACCCCTGCGATCTCACCTTGGGACAGCGGCCAGATGGTCAGCGAGTGAAGGCGTCCCGTGAGAGCCTGCGCCGTGACGGGCAGGGCGTCCTGCCGGGTCGATCCCGTGATCACGGCGGTTCCGGGCAGGCTACCCTCGCGGTTCAGCCTCGCTTTCAGCGCGTCCAGGATGTCGGGCACACGCTGGTACTCGTCGACACACACCGGCGCCGCAGCACCGACGACCGAGGCCAGATTCCCCACGACCGCTTCGCGCACCTCGACGTCGTCCAGGTCGAGAACCGAGCCCCTCACCTCGGCAGCGAACTTGCGCAACACGGTCGACTTTCCCACCGAGCGCGGACCGTGGAGAGCGATCACCGGCTCCACCGCAACCAGCCCCGTCAGAAGCAGACCCACCCGACGAGGGACCAGCGAATCGAGGACCATGATCCCAACCTAGCAGACATGACGCTACGCACTACGCAAACGCGAGCACCTAAAAACAGCAAACATGAGCACCCTCAGTGTGCAATCTTGAAGGACGACCTTCGGCATGGCCGCGACACTCACGGCCATCTACGTCGACTCCCCCACAAGGGCATGAGCGCGATGTCACGGCCATCGGCCGGTGGGTGAACTGACGCCCGCCCTCCTGCGTCGGCGTCCCTTCGTGGCGGCTGCGGTCGTTCGCCTTGGGGAGGACGGCGATGACGCGCACCACGTCTTCAGGCGTCACGTGGTGCATACCAGCCCCCAGCGGGGCCGCCCCTGATCACCATGCCGCGTGACCTCGAGGCCACCGTGGCCGCGTGGGCCGATCGCAGAGCGGCCCGAGCCGAGGAAGCCCGCAGGAATGCCGAGGAGGAAGCCAAGGCGCGTGAGGAAGCCGAGGCGAGTGACCGCAATCGCCGACGACTGTTCCGTGGGCGAGCTCGTCGATCGTCGCGTCACGGCCCTTGAGGCCTACTGGTGCGGACCCCCGGGGTGCCGGCAGCGGTCAGCGTCGCGGTCGCCCCCGGCGCGGATGGCCTCGAGCCCTTGTCGACGGACGGGGCTTGCTCGCCTCTTCCTTCCCCCGGGCGGTTCGATCCTGGGCGGTCCGCGAGCTGTTCGCCGTCCGGCCGCGGACGACGCCGATCCACTCGTCGGCCAACTCGTGCGGATCGTCCTGGAGCCAGGCCAGCCCGATCGTGGTGGCGGGCGCATCGGTCACCGGCCGGTACACCAGGTCGCGGCGGCTGTGGGTGCGGGCGATCGACATCGGCACGATCAGGACCGCGCCGGTCAGGACGACCAGGTCGATGGTGTGCGGATCGACCGCCTCGAAGACCTCCTGATCGGCCAGGTCCGCACGGGCTACCGAGTCGAGATCGGCGAGCGGATGGTCCTTCGCGATCCAGGCCACCGGGACCTCTTCGTACAACGGGATGACGTGCAGGCCGTCGGGGTCGACGGGCAGCCGGACGAAGCACAGGTCCACCTCGCCGGCGTCCAGGACGCGCCGCTGGCCGGCCTCGGACACCTCGACCACGTCCAGGGGCACCCGAGGGAAGCGCTCCTTCCAGACCGTCCGCCACTTGGTGAGGGTGACTCCGGGCACGAACCCGATCCGGAGCCTGCGGCGGGCCGGCGGTGGGGGAGTCGTCACCAGCGCAGGGTACCGGTCGCGCCCGGCTACGCTGCTCGGCGTGAGCCAAACCATGAAGCCGGCCACCGCGGCCAGCAAGCTCGGCATCTATCTCCCGGCCGCCCCCGAGGAGTTCCAGCGGTCGACGATCACCCGGGCCGAGCTCGACCGGCTGCGCGCCGATCCGCCCGCCTGGCTCAGCGACCTGCGCCGCAACGGTCCGTTCCCGCGTGAGGTCGTCGCCCAGAAGCTGGGCGTGTCCCGGTCGGGGCTGGCCCGGGCGGGCGTCGTCGATGCCCTGGACGCCGAGCAGGTCGGCGCGTTGATCGCCGACCCGCCCGACTGGCTCGTCCGTGAGCGCGAGACCTACCGTGCGGTCACCGCCGAGAAGGCCCGGCTGAAGGCGCTATCCCGCGAGAACTGACCGGGACGGCTCATTCCACCGGTCCTTCCTCGGCGGAGGGCAGGACCTTCTTCCATGCCCCCTCGTAGCTGAACGGGACGAAACCGATCGCCTCGTTGATGTCGAGCATCGGACGGTTCTCCTCGGCGTTGTAGGTGACCACCCGGGGCGAATCCGGGGCCACGCTGCGCCACGCGAGCAGTCCGGCGCACTTCACCAGCAGGCCCAGCTTGTGGCCACGGTGCTCGCGGAGCACGAGCGTGTCCTCCTGATGGGTCGCGCGGGTGAGGTCCTGCCCGACCACCAACTCGTTGAAACCGCACAACTCACCGGTCGCGATGTGCTGCGCCGCGGTCACCTGCACCGTGTTGCCGCCCTGCAGATACCGGTCGTCGTGCAGGGTGATCCGGGCGGCGTCCCAGGCCTCCTCGTCGAACTCGAGCGCGGCTGCCGGCACGTCCGTGGACATCCGCGACTTCATCCACGCGTAGCCGTCGACGAACTCCGGCGGGGTCGGCAGCAGCCACTGCACCACCCGGTAGTCGGCGGACGCCTCGCGGGCGAGGGCCAGCAGCCGCTCGATCTCGTCGAACGGTGCGCGCAGGTCGAGCCGGCTGCAGCGCTCGATCTGCTCCAGGGCGTAGCCGTGCCGCAGGTAGAACCGCGCGGCGTGATCCAGCGGGATCGAGCCGAACTCGGTCGGTGGGACGAGCCGCTCGCCGGGGGCGTCCGGGTGCTGTGCCCAGGACTGCAGCACGGTGCGGCCGTGTTCGCGGGCCGCCTGCTCGACCAGTCGGTAGCCGGCCGTGCCGATGCCCTGCCCCCAGACCTCGGGGAGCAGTTCGATCAGCCAGTAGGCGGACCGTGAGCCGGCCTCGAGCGGGATGTCGACGCCGACGCGGCCGACGATGCTGCCGTCGAGGACGGCCAGCCACATGATGCGGGTCTCGTAGTCGTCGGGGAGGTAGTGCGGCAGCAGCGACTCCGGGGTCTGGTGGTCGTCGTCGTTGCCGCTGATCGCGCGGTAGGTCCGGTTCCGGACCTCGGTCATGGTGATGAAGTCGGCCGCGTCCGGCGCGTCGAGGGACGCCGGAACGGTCAACGGCCGGAACTCGAGGGTTCGAGTCGCGGAGTGGATGTGGTGCGTGGTGGTCATGGTCTGTTCTCTTTCGCGCTGGAGCGTGAACGGGTGCGTGCCCGGTGATGGGTACCGCGTGCGCGGCATTCGTTATCGCGTGAAAAGGAGACGTCGAGCGGGCAGGTGATGCCGGAACTGGGCGGACTTCTCCCGTGAAGGGATCAGCGATCGGTGTGGCTGCGGCCGCTCTGCCGGGCGTAACGAGGACGGGCCACCGTGGAATCGAGCATCAACATCGGGTGACCTCCTCTCCGCCTGAGAACCAGGGATCCAAACTACGTCCAAACCGCGGGGGCGGTCAATGGGTCGGGCGGGACCGATCCCGGGGCACGATCACGTCCGGCCCGTCCCGCACCTCACGAGAGCAACGGCAGCAGTGACGCGACGAAGCCGATCGTGCCTGCGGTGACGAAGATGATGCCCAGGGTCGACAGCGTCGGGCCGATGACGAGCGGGCTGCCGAACCGCATCCGGTCGGAGTCCCTGGTGTCGACCTTCCCCGCGTGCCAACCCTTGCGGATCCGGCCGGCCTCGCGCGGACGAACCGGGCGTTCGTGCAACTCGCCTGCGGTGAACCAGCGGGCGAGGAGGGTTCCGCGCTGGTCGATCACCACGATGTCCACCGCTTGCCAACGGTCTTCTGAGGCTCGGACGATGCGAGCGAGGACGATGACCGGCAAGCCGACGCCGAGCCCGATCCACGACAGCACCTCGCCCACGAGGGCGACCGAGTCGAGCGACATCGGCTCAGGCTAGCGGAGCCCCAAATCGGCCACTCCTCCGTATGGGGCTGGCGCCGGCGGGCGTCGTCGCGGGTGGCTTGCGTCCCATCTATTCAGTGTTACTATCTACCGGTAGTCAGTAATGCTGAGTAGAGGTGGCCCCGTGGGCAAGCAGATGACGGAGATGCTCAAGGGCACGCTGGAGGGCATCGTGCTGGCGATCCTGTCCGTCCGGCCGGCGTACGGCTACGAGATCACCGCACGGCTGCGCGAGCAGGGCCTCGCCGACATCGTCGAGGGCACGGTCTACGCCGTACTGGTCCGGATCGAGCAGAAGGGTCTGGTGGACGTGGAGCGGGTCCCGTCGGAGAAGGGGCCGCCGCGCAAGGTCTACTCGCTCAACGCCAAGGGGCGCGGCGACCTCGAAGAGTTCTGGAGGACGTGGAGCTTCCTCGCGGAACGGATCGAACGGCTCCACCGGGATCACACCCGGATCGGCGAAGGAGAGAAGTGACGATGACCAACTGGATCGAGGCCGTGACCGGCTCGCTCGAGCAGAAGAAGCAGTACCGGCGGTACAAGGCGCGCATGGAGGCTCTGGCCGCTCCCTATGACGTGGCCGCCAAGGCGCTGCACCGCTACCTCATGTACTACGGGGGCGTCGTCGATGGTGAGACCTCCGTCACGATGATGGGTGACCTCGTCGAGCTGTGGGAGCGCGCCGCGGTCGACGGGACGCCGGTGCGCGAGATCGTCGGGGAGGATCCGGTCGAGTTCGCCGAGGCCTTCGCGCAGGCGTACAGCGGTATGCGCTGGATCGATAAGGAGCGTGCTCGCCTGACCAGGGCGATCGAGGACGCCGAGCGAGGAGAGCCCCGATGACCTCGGATACAGCCATCCGCGTGCGGGGCCTGACGAAGTCCTACGGGGATTTGGACGTGCTGCGCGGAGTGGATCTCGACGTGGCCCGGGGGAGCATCTTCGCGCTGCTCGGCTCCAACGGCGCGGGCAAGACCACGGTGGTGAAGATCCTGTCGACCCTGCTCGCGGCGGACGCCGGGACGGCCAGCGTGAACGGCCGCGACGTCGCCACCCAGGCCGCCCAGGTGCGCGAATCGATCAGCCTGACCGGCCCGTCCGATCCGGCTCCCGGCCTCCAGCTCGGCACGCAGCCGCGGATCCACTAGCGGGAAGATCAGGTCCACCACCAGGTTGATGGTGACGAACAGCAGCGCGCCGAACAGCACCACGCCGTGCACCACCGGGACGTCCTGGGTGCGCACCGCGGTCTCGGACAGCCGGCCGATCCCGGGCCGGGAGAACACCGTCTCGACGATGATCGCGCCGGCCAGCAGGTTGCCGAAGGTGAGCCCGGCCAGGGTCAGGGCGGGCAGCACGGCGTTGCGCAGCACGTCGCGCCAGACCACCTGGTGCCGGCGGTATCCCTTGGCGGCGGCGGTCGTGGCGTAGGGCTTGCGGAGTTCGATGGTGGCGCTCTTGATCAGCAGGTGGGCGAGCGGCCCGGCCACCGGGATGGCCAGCGTCAGCGCCGGCAGCACCAGGTGCCGCGGCGTCCCGCTGCCGATCGGCGGGAACAGGTGCAGCTGGAACGAGAAGACCTGCAGCAACAGCAGCCCGACGATGAAGGCGGGGACCGACACGAACGCGGGCGGGATCGCGCGCAGCGTGTGGCTCACCCACGCCGAGTCCGTGGACACCGCCCAGACCGCGAGCCCCAGGGCGATCACGATCGCGATCGCCAACGCCGTCAGCGACAACACCACGGTCTCCGGCAGGACCCGGGCCAGCAGCTGTGAGACCGGCTGACCGGTCTGGATGGACAGCCCCAGGTCACCGGTGAGCACCCGTCCGAGCTGCGTGACGTACTGCACGATCAGGGGTTGTCCGAGACCGTAGTAGGCGCGCAGCCGCTCCTTCTCGGCCTCGTGCGCGGCCCCCACGCGGGTCGGGTCGAAGATCAGGTCAACTGCGTCCTGCAGCAGCACGTAGAGCAGCAGGAAGGTGGCGGTGTAGGCCGCCCACAGCACGAAGACGGCCTGGCCGGCGCGACCGAGCAGGTAGCGCGTCATGGAGATCCCTCCTGGCCGAAGGGGGAGGGCGAAGGCCGCCCTCCCCCGCGTCGGTCAGCGGTCGGCCTGGTCGATCCAGGCGTTGTAGAAGTAGCCGCGGGCGTAGGCGTCGAACTGGACGCCGTGCACCGACGGCCGTGAGGCGGCCACCTGGGCGAGGTTGAAGATCGGCGAGGTCAGCGCGTACGTGCCGACGATCAGTTCCTGCGCCTGCTTGGCGACTGCGGTGCGCTCCGCGCCATCCGGGGTCGACTCCAGCTTGCCGAGCACGTCGACCAGTTCCTGGTACCCAGGGTCGGTCTTGGCCACCTTCGAGATGTTGGTGCGGATCGGCGAGAACACCTCGTCGATGACCGAGATGTCGCCGGCGGTCTGGGTGTACTGGATGACGTGCCACTGGGCGGAGTTCTCGCGATTGGCCCGCCACTCCGTCCCCGGCAGCACGTGCAGATCGAGTTCGATGCCGACGTTGCGCAGATCCTGCTGCACAAGCTCGAACGCCGGCTTGTTGACCACGATGATGCTCAGCGCGTTGACCCGGACGATGAGTCTCTTGCCGTCCTTGACCCGGATCCCGTCCGGACCCGGCGTCCAGCCGGCCTGGTCCAGCAGTCGCTTGGCCTCGGCCTGGTCGTAGCGCAGGCTGCTCGCGCTGAGGTCGGTGAACCCGTCCAGCGCCTCGCTGGCGATCGACCGGGCCGGGGCGTAGCTGTCCGAGAGCACGGCCTGGAACAGGGCGTCGCGGTTCCAGCCCAGCTGGAGAGCCTTGCGGACGGCGAGTTCGTTGGTCGGCGACTTGTCGATCAGGATGTCGAAGGAGTTGGTCTTGCCCGGCACCAGGGCCGAGGTGATGCCGTAGCCCTCGCCTTTCAACAGCCGTTCGTCGGTCGGCTGGACGTCCAGGATCGCGTCGAGTTCGCCCGACTTGAGCGCACCGGTCCGTGCCGTGGCCTCCGGTGTCACGATCAGCTGGAGCTCGTCGAGGTAGGCGGCGCCCTGCCGTTGCAGTGACGGCGGCGACCAGGCGTAGTCGGCGCGCTTGGCCAGCACGGTGGTGCCCTGCGGGTCGTGGGCGCTGATCACGAACGGGCCGGAGCCGACCACGTTGCGGAAGTTGCCGCGCTCCTCGGCGGTCTTGGACAGCGTGCTGCTGGCCAGGATGCCGGCGTTGAAGTGCGAGGTGGCCCGCAGGATGGACGTCCGGGGCGCGTCGAAGCGCAACGTCACCGTGTTCGGCTCGGTGACCGTGGCGCCGGCATAGCCGGGGAGCAGCTCGGTGTTCGCCGCGACGCCGAGCTTCTCGTTGCCCCGGCCGAGCAGATCGTAGTTCTCCTTCACCGACGCCGCCGTGAGCGGTGTGCCGTCGCTGAACGTGACGCCGTCACGGATGACGAAGGTGTACTCCTTCAGGTCATCGCTGACGGTCCACTTCTCGGCCAGCCACGGTTCCAGCTTCTTGGTCGCGGGATTGAAGTAGGTGAGCTTGTCGGAGATGCTCGCCCCCAGCAGTCCGTCGGCATAGCTGCTGCCGAGGTGGGTGTCGGGGGCGGTGGGCGGGGCCAGCAGGCCGAACTTGAGCGTGCCGCCGGCCTGCGGCTCGCCGGCGGTGAGCGGGCCGGTGGTCGTCGCGGGCTGGGCCGCGGAGCAGCCGGCCGTCAGCAGGCCGACGGTGAGCGCCCCCAGCACCGCCGAGAGCCACCGCGGTCGGCGGCGACGCGGGTCGCCCGCCGGGTGACTCGTGGCCGCCGTGGCGGCGGCAACGGGCCTGGGCGGATGCTCCCACGGATAATCCAGCGGAATATCGGAAATGTGACGAGACGGAATGAAAGGCATGGTGATCCTCTGACGGAAGAAAAAGGGTGAAGCGCGGCCGCGGGGGCCGTAGGAGAAGGGTGCTGACCAC
>CALMIQ010000319.1 GCA_937863965.1 uncultured Micropruina sp. | reverse complement strand
CACGACGCGGCGGAACGTCGTCCAGTTGCCGGCGCCGAGCGAGGCCGCGGCCTGCTCGACATCGGTGTCCAGCTCGATCAGCACGGGCTGCACCGACCGGACGACGAACGGCAGCGTGACGAACGCCAACGCCACGATCAGACCCCAGCGGGTGGCGTTCAACTCGACGCCGATCGGGCTGTTCGGCCCGTACAGCGAGAGCAGCACGATGCTGGCGACGATGGTGGGCAGGGCGAACGGCAGGTCGATCAGGGCGTCCACGAACCGTTTGCCGGGGAACTCGTCCCGGACCAGCACCCAGGCGATCAGGGTGCCGACGACGACGTTGAGCAGGGCCACCACGGCGGACACCAGGATGGTGGTGCCGAGCGCGGCGAGCGCGACCGGCGCGGTGACGGCCTCCCAGAAGCCGCCCCAGCCCTCCGAGAAGGAGGTCACGGTGAGCGCCGCGAGGGGCAGCAGCACGATCAGGCTGAGCCAGGTCACCACCACGCCGAGGGTGAGCCCGCTGACCCGTCCGGACGCGCCGGAGCGGAACAGCGGCGGACGCCGGCGCGCCGCCTCGGTCGCCGGCGTCCGGCCGGGCGCCGCCGCGGTGGCGGCGCCCGGCACGGATTGGGTGACGACCGTCATGATGTCGCCTTGTCGTAGATCACCGCGATCTTGCCGGTGTCCTTGGCGAACAGCTCCTTGTCGACCGCGGGCCAGCCACCCAGGTCGTCGATCGTCCAGAGCTTGGCCGGCTCCGGGAACTTGCTGGCGAACTCCTTCGCGACGTTCGCGTCGACCGGACGGAAGCCGGCCTCGGCCCACAACCGCTGGCCGTCGGCGGTGTACAGGTAGTCGTTGAAGGCCTTGGCCGCGTCCGGGTTCTTGCTGCCCTTGAGGACGGCGACCGGGTTCTCGATCTTGAAGGTGTTCGGCGGGGTGACGTGCTCCACCGGGTCGCCCTCGCCCTCGATGAACAGGGCCTCGTTCTCGTAGCTGAGCAGGACGTCGCCGGTACCCTGCAGGAAGGCCTCGGTGGCCTCCCGGCCGGACTTCGGCTGCACCTTGATGTGGTTGGAGACGAGCTTGTCGATGTAGCTCAGGCCGGCCTCGGGGTTCTTGCCACCGTCGCTCTTGGTGGCGTACGGGGCGAGCAGGTTCCACTTCGCCGAGCCGGACGAGAACGGGTTCGGGGTGACCACCTCGAGGCCTGCCTGGAGCAGGTCGTCCCAGTCCTTGATCCCCTTCGGGTTGCCCTTGCGGACGACGATGGTGACCACGGAGCCGAACGGGATGCCCCTGTGCTCGCCGTCGGCCCAGGTGGTGTCCACCAGGCCGGCCTCGACCAGACGGGTGATGTCCGGGGTCACCGAGAAGTTGACGATGTCGGCCTCGGCCCCGGCCGCGACCTTGCGCGACTGGTCGCCGGAGGCGCCGTAGGACTGCTGGAACTCGATGCCGGCGCCCTGCGGTGTCGCCGTGAAGGCGGGAATCACCTTGTCGAAGCCCACTTTGGGGACGGCGTAGGCGTACAGGTTGAGCACCTTGGACGAGCCGGCGGGCGCCGAGCTGGTGGCGCCGGTGACGTCGCTGGCTCCACCCCCGGCGCAGCCGGTCATCGCCATGGCGACGGTTGCCGCGAGGGCGGTGACGACGGTTCTGCGTGAGTGCTTCATGAGACGACTCCTTGTCGGGATCGGCCGGGTGGCCGGGTCGGGCGCTACTGGATATTTCACCTATTGCCTATCGGTGTAGTAGGAGTTTTCTCGGCGATGCGGCGTCCGTCAAGCCGAGCCCCGCCCGTCTCGGCATTCGGTCAGCCGGCCGTCCCCGCCCGCATCCCGGGCGACACCCCGGCTGACCCACCGGCGTCCGCTCCCGGGGCGGGGGCGTCCGGTTTCGCCGATGGGAGCCGGATGTACTACGAGCAGTAGTAGAATCTGGCTGGGCCGTAGCCGCTGCGGCGGACGCCGCGGGGCCCGGTCGCGCACGACCACGACCTTCCCGAGGAGGAACCGATGAGTGGCACCGCAACGATTCATGCCGCCGAGCTGAAGCCGAGCAAACTCGAGCTGCTGGCCGCCTGGCTGCCCGGCCAGCGCTGGTTCGAGGGGGACGCCGGCGATCTCGAGCGGGTGGCGTCCTACCGGTTCGTCGACCCCGACGGCGAGGTCGGCATCGACACCATCCTGGTCCGCTCGGGCGGGGTGACCTATCAGGTGCCGCTCACCTACCGCGCCGAGCCGCTGGACGACGAGTTCGCGGTGCTGGTCGGCACCATGGAGCATTCGGTGCTCGGCACCCGCTACTGCTACGACGCGACGACCGACCCGGTCTACGTCGCCGAGCTCATCCGGGTGATCCACGAGGCCGACAACGAGGCCGACCTGTCCATCGGCACCAAATCGATGACGGTGCTGGGCAGCGGCATCACCACCGTGTCGAACGCGTCGATGGAGGCCGCCCGGCTGGTCCGGGTGCTGGACGGCGGGCACGTCCACACCGCGCAGCCGCTCGGCGTGCTGACCGGGACCTGGACCGAGGACGGCGTCGAGCGCACCGAGGTGCTGGCCACCATTCGGTGATCGCCGCCGGGCGGGCCCGGTCGCCTGCGAGAGTTACGGGCTATGACCGAGCTGTCCAGCGAGCGCTACCAGCGCCTCAATGCCGTCGATGTGGTGGAGACGACCCGGACGCTGCAGCGGCGGGTGACGGCCAGGTTCCCCGACCGGGGGCTGTGCCACGTCGCCGACGAGCTGTGCCGCGTGGCGCGGCAGGTCGCCGATTCCGCTTCGACCGCCCGGGTGCGGCTGCGGCGCATCCGGGTCGGGTCGCGCGCGCTGAGCGTTGTGGTCGTCCTGATCACCGTCGCGGCGCTGGCGTTGACCCTGCGGGACGCCGCGACCAACGGCCCCGAGCGTTCGTTCGAGTGGCTGCCGCTGATCGAGTCGATGATCAACGACGTCGTCTTCGCCGCCATCGCGGTGTTCTTCCTCTACGCGTTGCCGAATCGCATGGAACGCAGCTACCTCCTCGGCCAACTGCACCGGCTGCGCTCCCTGGCGCACATCGTCGACATGCATCAGCTGACCAAGGATCCCGAACGGCTACACCCGGAGTTCCGCTCCACCCCGGAGACGCTGGACATCGAGCTGTCCACGCCCCAGGCGATGGAGAACTACCTCGACTACTGCTCGGAGATGCTCAGCCTGCTCGGCAAGATCGCCGCGTTGTGCGCCGAGGAGAGCCAGGACTCGGTGATCCTCGACACGGTCAGCACGATCGAGGCCCTGACCACCGGGATGAACGGGAAGATCTGGCAGAAGATCTCGCTGCTGCCGGGCCGCTAGGCGTCGCGAACCGAGCACCCGGCGCGGCGCGTACCCCGTGCGGCCGGGCTCGCGGCGCCAGCGCACGGCCGAGCCGACCCGCTCGGCCGTGCCGCCCTCGTCACTTCGGGAACACGCGGTCGCTGTAGGTGCTGCTGGCCGCGGTGTCGGCCCGGCTGTGACTGTTGAGGATGTGGTCGAGGGTGGTGTCCCAGCCCGCCACCGAGATCCGGATCAGTTCGCTGCCCGCGGGGAGCGTCTGGTTCGGACGGAACCTGAACGGATTGCCGGGCGAGACCTTGGGGTCGTTCGGCTGGTGCGCAGGCACGTCGCCGAAGTAGCCGCCATCGACGGTGTAGCTCGGTCCGAACGGGTTGCCGGCGCCGTTTCCCTGGGACACCTCGGTGCCGTTCAGCCCCTCGATCAGCAGGCTGAGCTGGTTGACCGGCAGTGCCCCGCGGTTGGTCACCTGGAAGCGGAACTCGACGATCTCGTCGTCGTTGATCCGGGCGCCGCTGGCGGGCTCGACCTCGATGATCTCGATGTCGAGGTAGGTGTGCGGGTAGTCGCTGACCTCGGTGGTCAGGTCGTCGAGCACGGACATGATGGTTCTCCTTTGTGCGGAACGGGCCGGCTGTCGGCCCGTACCCCGACGCTACGAAGCAGCGGCCCCGCGGGCGACGGGGAAAACCCCAGGCCCAACCCCACGGCCTGGTGTCAGCCGGCGGCGGGGCGCAGCGCGTGCACCAGCTCCGCCCGGTTGCGCAGCCCGAGCTTGCGGTAGATCCGGGTCAGGTGGGATTCCACGGTCGACTCGCTGACGAACAGCTCGCCGCCGATCTCCCGGTTGCGGCGGCCGGCGGCGACCAGCTCGGCGATCTGCGCCTCCGTCGTGGTCAACTCCGGCGCCGCCGCCGTGCCGGCGACCCGGTCCAGCAGCTCACCCGCGAGCTCTCGCCAGCCGGCGACCCGCTGCTGGGTCAGGGTCGTCACGGCGTCCTCGACCGTCGAGCGGATCCGCCGACGTTGGCCCCAGCGCAAGCCCGCCGCGGCAACCACGCAACCCAGCCGGGCCGCGTCCAACCGATATCCCAGGGCGCTCAGCCGCGACCAGGCGCCGAGCAGCGTGTCGAG
>CALMIQ010000318.1 GCA_937863965.1 uncultured Micropruina sp. | reverse complement strand
CTACCTACGATCCCGTAGGGTAGGTGTCAACTGTTCGCGAGGTCGCCACCCGGGTTCTCTGTCAGAACGGTCAGAAAGCGACCTACATGTCGGCTACCGATGTCCCCGCGCCCGTCCGCGCCACCAGCGCGTCGCCATCCCGTGCCGAATGGGAGCGCCGCACCAACAGCTTCACCGAACTGGCCCAGCAGGTCCGCTCGGCCGGCTTGAACGGTCGGACGACGTGGTTCTATATCACGCTGTTCGCCGGCCTGGTCGTGGGCCTTGCCGGAGCCGTCACCGGCATGATCCTGCTCGGTGACTCCTGGTACCAGCTGCTGATCGCGGCCGGGCTGGGCGTGCTCTTCACCCAGTTCGCCTTCATCGGGCACGAGGCGGCGCACCGCCAGGTGTTCGCCGCCGGGCCCGCCAACGACCGGTTCGCCCGGCTGCTGGCCACGGGATTCGTCGGCATCAGCTACGCCTGGTGGACGACCAAGCACACCCGGCACCACGGCAACCCGAACCAGGTGGGCCGCGACCCCGACATCGCGCCCGGCTGGACCTCGTTCACCGACGAGGACGCCAGGCACGCCACCGGCTTCCGGGCCTGGATCACGCGGCGACAGGGATGGTTGTTCTATCCGCTGTTGCTGCTGCTCGGGCTCGACCTGCACCAGGCGTCCATCCGCCGGTTGTTCCGGCCGGGCAAGCTCGAGGGCCGCGCGCTCGAACTCAGCATGATCGGCGCCCGCTTCGCCGTCTACCTCGGGCTGATCTTCTGGGTGATGCCGGTCGGTATGGCGTTCGCCTTCCTCGGCGTCCAGCTCGCCGTCTTCGGCTTCTACATGGGTACCGCGTTCGCCCCCAACCACATCGGCATGCCGATCGTGCCGCACGGCGTGAAGCTCGACTTCCTCGACAAGCAGGTGCTCACCTCGCGCAACGTGTCAGGAGGCTGGTGGATCACCGCGCTGATGGGCGGATTGAACTACCAGATCGAGCATCACCTGTTCCCGGGAATGCCGCGTCCGCACCTGCGGGCCGCGCGGACCCTGGTCCGGCAGCACTGCCGGAAGTACGACGTCCCGTACGTGGAGAACGATCTCGTCGAGGCACTGGCGATCGTGGTGCGCTACCTCAACGACGTCGGCTGGGCCGCCCGGCACACCTTCAGCTGCCCGGCGGCGGCGAGCATGGGCCGTCCCTGAGCGATCCCGACCCGAGCGATCGCCGGCCGGACGGCGCTCGGGCATGAAGAAGGGGACGGGCGACTCGCCCGTCCCCTTCTCGTTTCGAGACTCAGACCGATCCCGGCGTCCGCCGGGAGACGGTTGGCCGTCGCCGGTTCAGATCAGAGAGACCGGATGTTGACGGCCTGCATGCCCTTCTGGCCACGCTCGGTGTCGAACTCGACGTGCTGGCCCTCGAACAGGTCGCGGCGGCCGCGCCCCTCGATGGCGGTGAAGTGCGCGAAGACGTCGGCCGAGCCGTCGTCCGGAGCGATGAAGCCGAAGCCCTTCTCAGAGTTGAACCATTTGACAGTGCCAGTGGCCATGTCGATATTCCTTCTTTTGTTGCGTGGGACGCGGGGTGCGACCCGTGTTACCAACCCGACGGCGCCGGGTGGGGAATGTGA
>CALMIQ010000317.1 GCA_937863965.1 uncultured Micropruina sp. | reverse complement strand
CGGTCGGCGACCTCGCGCGCGAAGGCCATCTCATGGGTGACCACCATCATCGTCATGCCGGTGTTGGCCAGGTCGCGCATGACCGACAGCACGTCGCCGACCAGCTCTGGGTCGAGCGCCGAGGTGGGCTCGTCGAAGAGCATCAGCTCGGGATCCATGGACAACGCCCGCGCGATCGCCACCCGCTGCTGCTGGCCGCCGGAGAGCTTCAGCGGGTAAGAGTCGCCCCGGTCTCCCAGGCCCACCTTGGCCAGATTCTCCAGGGCCAGCTTCTCCGCATCCGCCCGCTTCTTGCCCTGCACGCTGATCGGGGCGATGGTGCAGTTCTCCAGCACCGACAGGTGCGGGAACAGGTTGAACTGCTGGAACACCATCCCCATCTTGGTCCGCATGGTGTCCACGTCGGCGTCCGGGTCGGTGATCTCCTCATTCAGGATGAAGATCCTCCCCGAGGTCACCTCCTCCAGCAGATTCACGCACCGCAGCAGGGTGGACTTGCCGGAGCCGGACGGGCCGATCACACACACCACCTCGCCCTTGTGAATGGTGGTGGTGATTCCTTTCAGCACCTCCAGTTCGCCATAGGCCTTGTGCAGGTCATAGATCTGAATCTCGTCTTCGCGGAGACCGGTGGGAATCGTCATCGGGACTTCCTCATTGCGTTGGCCTCCATCCGCCGGACCACCAGCGACAACGGGAGGGTGATGATCAGGTAGCACAGGCCGGCAACCACCAGCGGGGTGAGGTTCGCGTTGGTGCTGGCCAGCTCCCGTCCGTACTTGGTGAGCTCGTAGCCGGAGGCGGCCAATCCCAGGACGTAGACCAGGGAGGAGTCCTTCACCAGCAGGATCAGCTCGTTGGTCAACGGTGGGGTGACGATCCGGAACGCCTGCGGCAACACGATCCGCTGGGTGGCCATGCCGGCCGGCATGCCCAGCGACCGCGCCGCCTCCACCTGCCCCTTGGGCACGGCTTGGATGCCGGCCCGGATGGTTTCGGCCATGTAGGCGGCGGCGACCAGGCCCAACGCCACCCAAACCGTGCCGTAGGGGTCGAACGGGACGATCGCCCCCGGAATGGCCAGCGGCAGCAGCCCAAAGGCCATGAACACGATGATCGCCGGGACGCCGCGGAAGAACTCGATGTAGATGCTCGCCAGCCACCGGTAGGGGGCCACCGAGGACAGCCGCATCAGCGCCAGCACCGTCCCCACCACCAACCCGAAGATGAACGCTCCGATCGTGTAGACGACGGTGTTCATCAACGCTCGCCAGATCGGTGGACCGAGGGTCTCGGCGATCAGGTCCGGCCGCAGGAAGGCCCGTTGGATCTGCCCACCGTCCATGAACAAGATCAACAGGACCGCCACCAGCGCCAGCACGCCGTACTGGATGCGCCGCCGGAGGATCGCCTGCTGCCGCGGCGAGCGCCGCTTCTTGGGTTGGACTTCGTCTGGATGGGTGGTCGTGGTTTGGGGGCTGCTCATGTTTGCTTTCCTGTCGGCCGCGGGATCAGGTTGTAGCGAGGCCCCCGGTGGCAGCTGCTGCCGGGGGCCTCACAGGTGGGTCACTTGGGGGCGTCTGAGCCGAACCACTTCTTGTAGATGGTGTTGTACTCGCCGCTGGTCTTCGCCTCTGTCAGCACCTCGTTGACCACCTTCATCAGGGCGGTGGCGTTGGCGTCGTTCTTCTTGCCCATGATTCCGTAGGTCTCACCGGTGCTGAACTCGGCGGTCACCTCGGTGGTTGGGTTCTCCTTGGCGTAGTCGAACACCACCCCGTTGTCGTTGACTCCCCCGTCGACCCGGCCCGAGAGCACGGCCGCCAACTGGGTGGGCATGTCGTCGAACACCACGATCTCGTAGCCGTTGGCCTCGGCGTTCTTGTTTGCGTAGTCCTGGCCGGTGGTGTCGGTCTGCACGCCGAGCTTCTTGCCCCGCAAGCCCGCCAGGTCCGTGATGCCCGAACCCGTCTTCACCAGCAGCGCCTGAGTGGCTTCGAAGTACGGTTCGGAGAACAGGATCGCCTCCGCACGCTTCTCGTTGATGGTGGTGGCTGCCGCCGCCAGGTCGCACTTGTTCGCAGCGAAAGCTGCGCCCGCCGTGATCTGGTCGAACGGGATGTCGACGATCTCCTGGGTGACCCCCAGCTTCTTCGCCACCAGATCGAGCAGGTCGACGTCGAAGCCCACCACGGTGCCGGCACTGTCCTTGAATTGGAAGGGCTTGTAGGACAGGTGGGTGCAGACCAGCAGGGTTCCCGGCTTGATCAGGGTCGGAGCGGCCACCGAACCCGACGGCGCGGGAGCGGACGCGGCGGGCTGGCTGTAGTTGGCACACGCGGCCAGCGTGCTCAGGCTGAGCGCCGCCAGACCGGCGAGCG
>CALMIQ010000316.1 GCA_937863965.1 uncultured Micropruina sp. | reverse complement strand
CCGAGCCGTGCACCGGCTCGAACATGGACGGGAACGCGCCCGACGGGTTGATGTTGGCCGACGCCGCCAGGCCGATGCCGCCGGTCACCGCCGCCGCCAGGTCGGTGACGATGTCGCCGAACAGGTTGTCGGTGACGATCACGTCGAAGCGCTGCGGATCCTGCACCAGCATGATCATCGTGGCGTCGACGTGCAGGTAGTCGGTGGTCACCTCGGGGTATTCGGCGGCGACGGCGGTGAAGATCCGGTTCCACAGCCCGCCGGCGTTCACCAGCACGTTGTGCTTGTGCACCAGGGTGACCTTCTTGCGCCGGCGCATGGCCCGCTCGAAGGCGTCCCGGACGACGCGCTCGACGCCCCGTGCCGTGTTCACGCTGACCTCGTTGGCCACCTCGAACGGCGTGCCGGTCTGCATCGAGCCGCCGACGCCGCAGTACAGGCCTTCGGTACCCTCGCGGACGACGACGAAGTCGATCGGGCCGCGCCCGACCACGGCGTCCGAGAGGGGGGTGACGACGCCGGGGTAGAGCTTGGAAGGCCGCAGGTTGACGTAGTGGTCGAAGGCGAACCGGAGCTTCAGCAGCAGGCCGCGCTCCAGCAGGCCGGACGGAATCGCCTTCGAGCCCGGAGCCGCTCCGACCGCGCCGAGGATCAGGGCGTCCGCCTGCGCGAGCTCGGCGAGCACCGAGTCCGGCAGCACCTCGCCCGTGCGCTGCCAGCGCTCGGCGCCCAGGTCGTAGTGGGTGAAGTCGAAGGCGTCCGGGCCGACGGTTGTGGTGAGCACCTTCAGGCCCTCGGCGACGACCTCCGGACCGATCCCGTCACCCGGGATCACGGCGATGTTCTGCGGCATGCGGATCACTGTAGTGAGGCGGCTCACATCCTGGGACGCGCGTCTCAATGATGCGGCGATGAGTCGATCGGCGGCTCAGGCCGCGTGACGGTCCGCGACCTCGAGGCCGATCCGCTGGGCCCCGTACGCCATGCCGAATCGGCTGAACCAGTCGAACAGCGGAGCGGCGAGGCGCCCGAGCGGACCGAAGTTGCGCTGGCCCGCCGTATGGACGAGTTCGCTTCCGCCGGGCGCCGGCAGGATCGCGAAGCGGTCGTAGCGCAGCGGCTGACCGGCATGCGGCCCGTCCACCATCTCGTGGACCCAGGTGACCACATCGGCGTCCCCTTCGCGGCGGCGGATGTGGTGGATGCGCACCGTCAGGACCTTGCGGCCGCGGACGTGCCGGATCGTCTCGCCGCCGTCGCCGGCCTCGGACTTCCGCGGGTCGTAGGCCCAGGCGGCGAGCAGCGCCGGATCGGCGATGGCATCGGCCACCTCCCCGGGCGACGACGACAGGTAGTGCCGCAGGCGGGTGGCCCGAGCGGGCGGGGGCAGCAGGGTCGGATCGACCTCGACCCGCTCGACGGCGTCCGGCTCGTCGGTCGCGGCGGCGAGCTCGGCGGTCAGCGCATCGGGATCGACCCCGTCCGCGACCAGCAGCCGCCGGACGACGCCGGACGGCTCCGCGACCAGCGTCGCCAGCGCCGCACAGGTTCCCTCCCGCAGCTTCACGTGGTTGACCAGGTCCTGGGCCCGGCCGGTGGCCCGCCACTCGGTGAAGTCGAGGTCCCGGGCGGCCCTCGGCGGCGGCAGGACGTCCGTGGCCGCGTCCAGGCCGAGGGCGGTCAGGTCGTCCGTGAGCGACTCGCGGACGCGCCGCCGGGCGGAGGTCAGCGAGACCCCATGGCGTCCCAGGATCCGGGCCGCCTGGCCGCCGACCGCGAGCAGTCCGAGGTACAGGTGGTCGACGTCGATCTCGGTCGTCCGGGTGCGTGTCGCCTCGAGGTGGGCGGCTCCGGTCCATCGACTGACGAGCAGCATGCTCATCGGTTCTTCCTTCCTTGCAGGTCCGCCGCGACGCGGCGTGCGTACTTCTTGTGGACCGCCTGCCGGGTCACCCCGAGGGCGGTGGCGATCTCCGGCCAGCCGTGCCCGGCGCGCAGCGCCTCTTCGACCTGCTGGAGTTCGAGCATGTCGGTGAGCCGGCGCAGCGAGGCGACCGCGCGAAGCCCGGTCAGCGGATCGCTGGTGTCGGCCGCTGTCCGGGCCACTTCGACGGGAATCATGAGAGCAACCTAGGTTGACGGGCGGGTGTTTGTCAACCCAGGTTGCTCGATGCGCAGCACCGGTGACCGTGGCGGTCTCCAGCACGCCGGCGCTCGTGGAGCGACGGCAGGGCGTGCGGACCGGCGTGTCGGCGACCACGCGTTCCACCGGGTCGTGACGAGTATTGTCCTGCCCATGTCGCTGACCTTCCCGTTGACCGCCACCAGTACGCCCGCGCCGCCCGAGCGGATCGCCGAGATCCACACCGATCCCGGCTTCGGGGTGCACTTCACCGATCACATGGCGGTGGCGACCTGGCGGCAGGGCTCCGGTTGGGGCGAGGACGCCGTGGTGCCCTACGGGCCGTTCCAGCTGGACCCGTCCACCGCGGTGCTGCATTACGCCCAGGAGGTCTTCGAGGGACTCAAGGCCTACCGGCACGCGGACGGCTCGATCTGGCTGTTCCGGCCCGAACGCAACGCGCAACGGCTCCAGGCCTCGGCCCGGCGGTTGATGCTGCCGGAACTCCCGGTGGAGGACTTCCTGACCTCGATCGAGCAGCTGGTGAGGGTGGACGCCGCCTGGGCGCCGGACGCCCGGGGCGGCGAGGCCAGCCTGTACCTGCGTCCGTTCATGTTCGCCAACGAGCCCTTCCTCGGTGTTCGGGCCGCCCAGGTGGTGACCTACGCCGTGATCGCCAGCCCGGTCGGGCCGTACTTCCCGGGAGGTGTGCAGCCGGTGAACATCTGGGTGACCGACGAGTACAGCCGGGCCGGCAAGGGTGGCACGGGCGCTGCCAAGTGCGGCGGCAACTACGCCTCGTCGCTGATCGCCCAGTACGAGGGCGCCGAGCACGGCTGTTCGCAGGTGCTGTTCGGGGACGCCGGCACCGGCGTGAACACCGAGGAGCTGGGCGGCATGAACATCATGGTCGTCACCTCTGAAGGCGAGCTGATCACCCCGGAGCTGACCGGCACCATCCTCGAGGGCGTCACCCGCGACTCGATCCTCACCGTCGCCGCCGATCTGGGGCTGAAGCCGGTGGCCCGCACCGTCACCCTGGCCGAGATCTTCGACCGGGTCGACTCCGGCGAGATCGTCGAGGCGTTCGCCTGCGGCACCGCCGCGGTGCTCACCCCGGTCGCGGAGTTCCGCTCGCGCGACGGCAACCACGTGGTCGGCGGCGAACCGGGGGAGCGGACCATGCAGATCCGCTCAGCGATCCTCGACCTCCAGTACGGCCGCGCCGCGGATACCCACGGTTGGATGCGCCGGGTCGTCTGACCGCAGGAGGCTCGGGCAGCACCCGCCCGGCGCGGGAAGGGGGCCGGGGACGGCTCAGCGCCGGGCCGCCTGCTTGCGGACGAAGTCGACCCGCTGGCGGTGCAGCTCGTCGACCTCCGGACGCGGCAGCGGCTCGAGCTCGCGACCGAGGGCGAGCGACAGGACGTGGTCGGCCAGGGCCGCGTTCCGGGCCAGCACCGGGCCATGGGGATAGGTTCCGATCACCCGGTCCTGAACGGCGCCCTCGGTGCCGTCGCCGGCGTTCCCGATGCCGATCTCCACCGTGGCCAGGGGTTTCGCGTCCGGACCCAGCCGGGTGAAACCGCCGTGGTTCTCGAACCCGGTCAGCAGGTGCTCGCGGCCGTCCGGCGCGGTCCACCGGGTCAGGATCTCGCCGACCGCCCGCTCGGGCCCGCGCCGGGTCTCGACGTCCAGCAGGCCCAGCCCCTCGATCACCTCGTCGCGCTCACCGATGGTGAAGGTGCTGCCACAGATCTGATAGCCGGCGCAGACCGCGAACAGCACCGCGCCCGCCTCCAGTCCGCGGAACAGGTTGCCGTCGGCCTGCAGCGCCCGCACCGCCGACACCTGGGCGGCGTCCTCGCCGCCGCCGAGCAGGTACACCGTGCCGCTCGGCGGCACCCGGTCGCCCGGCTCCACCATCGTCAGCGAAGCCTCGATGCCGCGCCACTGCAGCCGCTTCAGCAGCACCATCGCGTTGCCCCGGTCGCCGTAGATGCCGAGCAGCGACTGGTAGACCAGCACGATCTCCACCGGCGCGCTCATCGCAACCCCGCCATCTTCAGCAGCTTCTGGAACGGGGTATAGGTGGCGATCAGGTCGACCGGCGCCTGGGGGACGCCGCCGTCCATCCCCGGGCGGGATTCGCGCTCGTGGTGCACCGCGGCCAGCGCGGCGGCGAGATCGGGCACCACCCGATGCTCCACCTCGGCGTAGCCGAGCCGGACGGCCAGATCCTGCGCCCGCGGCCCGGTGGCGATCACCCGCCGGCCCTGCAGTTGCTCGTAGTCGACGTCCCACAGCCAGGAGACGTCCTTGCCGTCGGCGGCGATCGCGTCGATCGCCAGGATCACCGGATCGGACGCCGCCAGCGGCAACGCCTCGGCCCAGCCGGCCGGGTTCTTCGCCAGCAGCAACCGGGCCGTCGTGCCGCACAGAGTGGCGGTGGCGAACCGGCCGGCCGGGGCGGTGACCGTCCGCATGCCGTGCAGTGCCGCGTCCAGTCCGACGCCCAACTCGGTCGCGGCGGCGAGCGCGCAGGCGGCGTTCGACACGTTGAACGCGCCGGGCACCCGCAGTTCGGGGGTCACCCGGTGGTGGTGCGGGGTAACGATGCTGTGCCCGTCGACCATCCAGGACGCCGCCGGCTGGGTCAGGTCGCAGCCGGGGCAGTCCCAGCGGCCGTCGGTGGTGGTCAGCACGGTGCCGCAGGCGGGGCAGAGGGCGGCGTCGGCCGTCCACGAGGTGGCGGTGTCGACCCACACCACCTTGGCGGCGGTGCCCGCCGACCACACCACCAGCGGATCGGAGGCGTTCGCGACCACGGTCGGCCCGTCGTGGCCGGCCCGCTGCAGTGCGGCCCGCCAGGAGCGGCCGAGCGACTTGATCTCGTGGTTGCGGTCGAGCTGATCGCGACTGAAGTTCAGCAGCACCAGCACCTCGGGCTGCCCGAACGCGATCATGTCCGAGACCACCCGCTCGTCGGTCTCCAGCACGGCGATGTCGGCCGAGCGTGCCTGGCTGAGCGCCGAGGCGATGCCGTAGTGCAGGTTCGCGCCGTCGGCGTTGGTGACCAGGCGGGCGGCGTCCGCGCCCAGCCCGTAACGCACCGCCGCGGCCAGCAGATGGGTGGTGGTGGTCTTGCCGTTGGTGCCCGAGACGCTGGCGATCCGGCGTCCCCGCAGCAGCAGCTTGAAGGCGTCCGGGGCGAGTCGGGTGAGCACCTGGCCGCGAATGGACGCCCCGGAGCCGCGGTTCGCCAGGCGCGAGCCCACGGCGGCCAGGTTGCCGGCCGCGACGGCGGCGCCGAGGCGGAGCCGGTCCGGCAGGCGCAGGGTGGCCGGGGCGGCTCGGCGCGCCAGGGTTGCGGCAGACATGGCGCCTATTGTGCCGCGTCCGGCGATTGCGGCGGCACCGACACGTAGTCGGGGAGCTTCGCCGTCCGTCCGGCACCCGACGAGGTGCGCCGGATGCGGCGTCCGATCCACGGGCCGGCATGCTCGCGAGCCCAGTCCAGCTGCCACTGCAGCCATTCCTTGCGCGACTTCACCGGCAGCGGCGGCAGCGGTTCGTCCCAGCCCGGACGCGCCGGCAACCCGACCGCGACCAGGGCCGCCTGGGACACCCGCTCGTGCCCGATGCCGTTGAAGTGCAGCCGGTCGTCGTGCCACAGCTGCCAGTCCTTCAGGCAGCGCATGCCCCAGACGTCGATCACGTGGGCGCCGTGCCTGCGGGCGATGCTCCACACGTTGGCGTTGTAGATGCCGGTGCGCGGCCGGGTCAGCTCCAGCACCGGGGAGTCCTTGGCGTCGATCCCGGTGCCGATGATCACCTCGATGCCCGCCTCGCGCAGCCGGACGACCGCGTGTTCCAGCTGGGCGGTGATGGCGTCGACATCGGCGCGGGGGCGCAGGATGTCGTTGCCGCCGCCCCACAGGCTGATCAGATCGGGCTTCATCGCCAGTGCCGGCTCCAGCTGCTCGGCGACGATCGGGCCGAGCAGGCGTCCGCGGATGGCGAGGTTCGCGTACTCGATCGGCCCGCCGGCGGCGTCCGCGAGATGCTGCGCGAAGCGGTCGGCCCAGCCGCGCGGGCTGCCGTCGGGGTAGGGGTCGGCCAGCCCCTCGGTGAGCGAGTCACCGAGGGCGACGTAACGGCGCCAGGGATGTGCGGGCTCGGCCATGACCTTCCTGCCAGCATGCGGGTCTATCGCGGGACAGCGGCATATGTTACTCGACCCGGCCCGACGCCCCGGAGGACCCTGCCCAATCGATCCGGATCGGGCACCGCTACCGACCCGCGATCTGGATCGCTTCCGAACGCTATCCTGAGCGCGAATCCCGGCCGCGAAGAGGGGGACGACGATGGGGTCGAGCCTGGATCGCCTGCGGCGCTGGGGCCTGGCCAGCTGGTCCGTGCTGGGCATCGTCGCCCTGACCGTGGTGATCGCGATCGGGCTGGGTGCGGTCAGCGGCATCGTGGTCCCGCTGGTGATCGCCGCGATCCTCGGCACCGTGCTGGAACCGCTGGTCGAACTGCTGGAACGCCGCGGCGTGCCGACCACGCTGGCGACGGTGCTCGCGCTGCTGGTCGCGGTCGCGCTGGCGGGCGGCATGGTCGCACTGGTGGTGTGGGGGTTCCTGCAGCAGCTGCCGGAGATCTCCCGGCAGCTGACGATCGGCTGGGCCTCGTTCGTCGAATGGGGCCGGTCCCTGGACCTCGACGTGGCGTGGCTGGAGTACGCCCGGACGGCGTTCCAGCAGCACGCGCCGCAACTGGGTCAAGGAGTGCTCGGCGCCCTGTCCAGCACCTTCGCGGGCCTGGTCTCGTTCGCGATCGGCACCTTCTTCTCGGTGTTCTTCCTGTTCTTCGTGCTGCGCGACGCCCGCGCGTTCCCGGCCTGGCTGGCCCGGTCGACGGCGCTCGACGCCGGTCTCGTCGACGACGTGGCGACCATCGCCAAGCAGTCGCTGCGCGGCTACTTCCGGGGGATCGCGATCACCGCGGTGATCACGGCGCCGATCTTCATGGTGCCGCTGATCCTGCTCGGGGTGCCGCTCGCCGTGCCCATCTTCGTGCTCTACTTCGTCACCTCGTTCATCCCGTTCGTCGGCGCCTGGCTCACCGGCGCGTTCGCGGTGCTGATCGCCTTCGGCTCGGGCGGGGCGCCGGCCGCGCTCATCGTGGCGCTCTCGCTGCTGGTCTCCAACGGCACGATCCAGAACGCGGTGAGCTCCTGGGCACTGGGCTCGGCGCTGAAGATCCATCCCGTCGTGGTGCTGCTGGCGACGATCATCGGCGGCACGGTGGCGGGCTTGATCGGGATGGTGCTGGGTGCGCCGCTGGTAGCCGCGACGGTGCGGTCGCTGCGGGTCGTGAGGGAGCATGCGGCGTCCGGCCGGGAGGGGATCGAGGACGCGGCGGCCGAGGCGACCGGCTGAGCCTTCGGGCGCGCCGCGTGGGGTTTCCGCCGGACGCTGGCTCTGCCCGATCCGCTGACCTCGTCGAAATCCTGGTCAGAGGCGTCCCGACGAGCGCGGTCAGGTATCTCCCTAGTGATTCCGCAGCGCGTCGATCAGCTGCGCCTTGGACATCCGGGAACGGCCCTCGATGCCGAGGTCCCGGGCGCGCTGCAGCAGTTCGTCCTTGGTGCGGTCCTCATAGTCCTTCGCATTGCCGCCCTTGCGGCCGACCTCGCTGCGGGATGTGGCCGCGGCGGCGTTCGAGATGCGCGCGGCCTTCTCCTTGCTGGCGCCCTCGTCGCGGAGGGCTTCATACAGCTCCGGGTCCTTCACCGACGGTCCGGGGTCACGTTGGGGCATGGTTCCTCCTTCGCTCGCTGCTCGCGTACCCAGCGGGGCCGGAAGTATGCCTGCCCACGGCGTCCGGTCCGGGCCGCTAGCCGCCGACGGGTTCGACGCCGAGTTCCTCAAGCAGCTTCCGGACGCGACGCTTGATCTCGTCGCGGATCGGACGGACGGCGTCCACGCCCTGCCCCGCGGGGTCGTCGAGGGTCCAATCCAGGTAGCGCTTGCCCGGGAAGAACGGGCAGGTGTCGCCGCAGCCCATGGTGATGACGACGTCGGAGGCCTGCACCGCCTCGGTGGTGAGGATCTTCGGCCTCTCGGCGGAGATGTCGATGCCGTCCTCGAGCAGGGCGGCACGCACCGCCGGGTTGATGCTGTCGGCGGGCGCCGAACCGGCCGAGCGCACCTCGACCGCGCCGCCGGAGAGGTGGCTGGTGTAGGCGGCCCCCATCTGGGACCGGCCGGCGTTGTGCACGCAGACGAACAGCACCGACGGGCGAGTGGTGGCGGTCACGATGAACTCCTCTGGTCAGCGGACGGTGATCGGGTCGGGGTCGGGGCCTGTCAGCGCCTGGTGCAGGTCACGGACGCGGGACTCGATCGCGCGACAGGCGCGGTCGAAGGAGGTGGTGGACGCGGCCGGCACCGGATCGGGTATCGACCAATGCCAGCGCAGGCGAGTGGGCGGGAGGGTCTCGTGCACGTGATCGCAGACCGCGATCACCAGGTCGTCGTCGGTCACGGTTCCGGTCAGGTCCCGCATCTCGGGGTCGATCGCCAGGCCGCGACCAGACGCCGTCCGCACCGTCAGCGGGTGCGGTGCGGACGCCGGGGCGGTGCCGGCGTCCACCGCCGGCACCTCGCTGACCCGCCGCCACAGGGCCGCCGCCAGCTTGGAACGGGCCGAGTTGCGGGTGCACACGAACGCCACCCGTCGCGGTGTCGTCAGCGCGGGGGCGCCGAGCGCCACCAGGGTGACCACGTCCGGGTCGTCGTGGCGCAACGCGAGGTAGGTCTTGCGGCCGTCGTGTTCGCCCCGCCTGCGCACCGCCAACCCGGCTTCGACAAGGGTGTTCAGATGGTGGGTGACGAGCGGCGTGGACAGTCGCCAGCGCCGGGCGATCTCGCCCGGCGCCAGGTCGCGGGTCAGCAACGCCTGTGCGATCGTCAGCCGGGTCTCGTCGGCCAGTGCCTGGTGAGCGAGCAGCACGTCCATCAATTACCTCAATCGTGATTGAGATAACTCTAGCTCCTGGAGCACCGGCGCGGAACGCCGCGCGTGCGGTTCTCGGGTGGTCCCATGTCCTGACCGGCGACGGACGCCACTAGACGAGTAAGTCCAAGGGCGGTGTGGCGTTTGGGTGCATGGGTGGAGGGTGT
>CALMIQ010000315.1 GCA_937863965.1 uncultured Micropruina sp. | reverse complement strand
GGATGACGAGTGGGACCGGGATGACGAGGGCGAGCGAGTGCCGCCGGGCGCGGGAGAAAGGGGCGATTGGCGTCCGGCTGTCATGATGGACGCCGACCGGAAAGGGGAACCCGTGGCCGCTGCGTCCGCCTCCAGGCGTGTCTGGGTGGTGCTGTCGATCCTGCTGCCCACGGCCGTGGTCGGGGTGCAGACCTGGCTGCGCCGCTGGGTCTCCGACGACGGCTTCATCAACGTCCGGGTGATCCTCCAGCTGGTGGCCGGCAACGGTCCCACCTACAACCTGAACGAGCGGGTCGAGGTGGGCACCTCGACGCTGTGGCTGGTCTTCGTCACGCTCGGCAAGCTGATCGCGCCCTGGGCCGAGGTGGGCGAGGTGATGGTCTGGCTGGGCACCGGTTTCATCACGCTGGCGATGCTGCTGCTCGGCCTTGGTGCGCTGCACCTGCTGCCGGCCCGGACGCCGGTCGTGCTGCCGCTGGGTACCGCCGCCCTCGCCGGCCTGACACCGTTCTGGGACTTCGGCACCTCGGGCCTGGAGACCTCGCTGACCTTCTGCTGGATCGCCGCCTGCTTCTGGGCGCTGGCCCGGCGCTGGGCGAACCGACCGCGCACCCCCAAACCGGCCTGGCGGCCCTGGCCGGTCTCGGTGCTGATCGGGCTCGGGGTGCTGATCCGTCCCGACCTGGCCCTGGTCAGCCTGATCTTCGGCATCATGCTGCTGTGCCAGTCCGAGCGCCGGATCGCCGGCTGGCTGGGCGCCGCCGGTTTCGCCCTGGCCATCCCGGTCGGCTACGAGATCTTCCGGATGGGCTACTACGCCTCGCTGGTGCCGAACACCGCGCTGGCCAAGGCGAACGCCTCCGTCGAGCAGGGCCTGGCCTACCTGTGGGACTACGCGTCCACGTACCACCTGTACATTCCGGTCGCCATCGCGCTGGTGTTCTTCGTCGCCGGCCTGGTCCGGGCCGCCCAGGAACGGGACGGCGGCCTGACCGCGCTCTGGCTGGGCCCGCTCATCGCGGCGCTGGTCCACGCCGGCTTCGTGATCTCGGTGGGCGGCGACTTCATGCACGCCCGGTTCCTGCTCCCGGCGACGGTGCTGCTGTTCGCCCCGGTCGCGGTGGTCGGCGGCGCCGCCTGGACGCGGGTACTCGCCGTGCTCACCATGGTGTGGGCGCTGGTGGCCGGGCTGACCCTGCGTCCGGCCTTGTGGAACGGCATGATCGTGGACGAGCGCAGCTACTACGCGAAGTTCGTGCCCGACGAGCCCGGCGCCATGGTGATCGCCGGGAACTGGTCGGCCGACGTCGGCTTCCAGCTCACCCAGCGGGCCGCCGCCGACCTGAAGGCGGGCCGCTCCTACTTCGTCGACATCACCAAGCCGGAGGACGAGCTGCCGACCCACGACGGCGAGGGCGTCTACGTGGTGATCAACTCCCTGGGCATCGCCGGGGTCGGGGCCGGCCTGGAGGTCACCATGGTCGACCCGCCGTCGCTGGGCGACCCGATCGGCTCGCGGCTGGTGCTGCCGCCGGACGCCGAGTACCGCGTCGGCCACGCCTACAAGCCGGTGGTCTGGGCGATGGCCCGCTACACGGCCTCCGATGTGCACCCCGGCGACCAGCAGCTGGCGGACGCCCGCGCGACGCTCGCCTGCGGTGACATCCCGGCCCTGATCGCCGCCATCTCCGAGCCGCTGACCCCGCAGCGCTTCCTGTCCAACGTGCTGCTGGCCCCGAAGCTGACGATGTTGCGGATCCCGGTCGATCCCGCTCAGGCCCGCGCGGCGATCTGCTGATCCGCGCCGTCGCCGCCCGTCCCTTGTTGCCCGGGAGACGGCGGGCCGATACTGCTCCCACCGCCGCGTGTTCGGCGGCAAGGGGATGAGGGGGGCGTGCCCATGTACGTGTTTCACGGTTCGCAGGAGTCGCCGGACGACGACTCATGGGAGAAGCTCGGCAAGGCGCTCGTCGACCCCAAGCGGGCATGGCAGGTGCCGGGAGTCGTGGACATCTCGAAGGGCAAGCCGGATCCTGCCCTGGTGCGCGGCTTGGTGAGCAAGGGGGCCGCCGACTGGTTGATCGTCGAGGACGACAACGGCGTGCCGGTCGAGGTGATCGTGAATGCCGACATAGTCCACACCCCGTGGTTCCAGCGTCACCAGGACATGCTGAAGGGACACAACCTGAAGCTGATCAGCCTGGCCCCCGGGGCACCCGGCATCTTCCCCGATCTGCTGAGTCCGCGCAGACCCGGCCCCGAGACGGTGCCGCTGGTGAGGCCGGAAGGTGCCGACCCGAAGCCGACTGCACCGGTGCCGTCAGACCCGCCCAAACCGCTCGGCGGAACCGGCGCGCCCGCTGACGAGTCGACGACGACCCCGGCCCGCCGGCAGCAGCCACCGTCCCCAAACCGGTCGCTCGACAGCCCGCGGAGAAGGAGGCTCCCACACCGACGCCCGCGACGAGCAGCGATCCCCACAAGCCTGGGGCGGCCGAGGTGATCGGCGAACTCGCCAAGGCCCGCCGGCCCATTCCGACACTGCGGGACACCTGGGTGGACCGCTCGGCGGACCTGCCCGAACGGGTGGCCGATGCGCACCTGGCGGAGCAGGCCGCGCTGAACGCCGCGATGGTCTGGCAGGCGTCGCCCGAGAGCATGTGGCTGGCCCTGGTGGCCGAGCAGGACCGCGCGGCGCTCGCGGCGGAGATCCTGCGTGCCGAGCGGGTCTGGCCGGCGTCCCCGGACACCCAGCTGCTGAACTCGGTGACCGACCCGCAACAGCGAAGCGATCTCGCGAAGCAGCTCCTCCTGGCGAAGGCGGGGCTGCCCGCCAGCGCGACCATGCAAACGAGGCAGGAGGAACTCGAGGAGCAGCGGGTGAAGTTCGAGGAGCAGCGGGTCAAGTACTTCGAACAGGCGGTGGCGCAGGCCGCGGAGTACGTCCAGCAGCGGCAGAAGTGGCGGACGCTCGCCGACTACGTGCCCAAGATCCTGATCGGGACGCTGCTCGCCTCGGTGGTGCTGACCATCGGCGTCCTCTACCTCGTATCCACCGGGACGATGGACGGCTGGCAGGCCGTCATGGTCATCTTCGTCCTCGCGGTGGCGGCGGTCTCGCCCGCGGTGCTGCTGCTGGTGGAGCGTCCGCTGGCCGGCATCGACGCCTTCCAGCCCAACGCCACCAAGCCGGGCTCAGGGGGAGCCGCGGGATCGGAAGGGTCGAAGCCGGCCGGGGCGGACGGATCGGGGTCCGCCGGGGATCGGGCGGAGACGTCCAAGGCGTGAGCACGGGCCGGCCGGACCGGAGGGGTCTCATTGACCGGACGGCATCGGCTCGCCATCCGGCCTGCCGCCGGTAGCCCGGTCGCGACGGGCGGGCGCCGATACACTCCTCGGTGATGTCCAGTTCAGCCATCGACCTGCCCACGTCCCTGGAGTCCCTCACCGGCTGGGGCCGCACCGCGCCCGGCCTCGCGCACGTGCTGCGGCCCACCTCGCCCGAGCAGGTGCAGGCGGCCGTCGCCGCGGTCGCCGACCACAACGCCGGACGCCCCTCGCACCTGAAACGGGGCATCGTCGCCCGCGGTCTCGGCCGCTCCTACGGCGACGTCGCGCAGAACACCGGCGGCCTGGTGGTCGACATGAACGGCCTGGCCACCATCCACGACATCGACGCGGACGCCGCCGTCGTCGACGTCGACGCCGGGGTCAGCCTGGACGCCCTGATGCGCGCCGCCCTGCCGTACGGGCTGTGGGTCCCGGTGCTGCCCGGCACCCGCCAGGTCACCATCGGTGGCGCCATCGGCTGCGACGTGCACGGCAAGAACCACCACTCGGCCGGCTCCTTCGGCGACCACGTCGCCTCGCTCGACCTGCTGGTCGCCGACGGACGCGTCCTCACCCTGACTCCGGAGGGCACCGCGGACGACCCGGACGGCACCCTGTTCTGGGCCACCGTCGGCGGCATCGGGCTGACCGGCATCATCCTGCGGGTCCGGCTGCGGATGACCCGCACCGAGACCGCCTACTTCCTCGCCGACGGCATCGTCACCGACGGCCTGGACGAGACCATCGCCGTCCACTCCGACGGCTCGGAGGGCCGCTACGACTACTCCTCGGCCTGGTTCGACGCCATCGCGGCACCGCCGAAACTGGGCCGGGCGGCGCTCTCCCGGGGCAGCCTCGCCACCCTCGCCCAGCTGCAGGAGTACGCGCCGAAGCTGGCCGCCGACCCGCTCGCCTTCAGCGCCAAGCCGCTGTTCGAGCTGCCCGACGTCTTCCCCAACGGGCTGGCCAACAAGCTCACCTTCAGCGCGCTGGGCACCGTGTGGTACGCCAAGTCGGGCAACTACAGCAACAAGATCCAGACCCTGACCGGCTTCTACCACCCGCTCGACATGTTCAGCGAGTGGAACCGCGCCTACGGACCGGCCGGCTTCCTGCAGTACCAGTTCGTCGTGCCGCCGGCCGCGATCGAGGAGTTCAAGGCGATCATCGGCGACATCCAGCGCTCGGGCCACTATTCGTTCCTGAACGTGTTCAAGCTGTTCGGCGAGGGCAACCGGGCACCGCTGAGCTACCCGATGGCCGGCTGGAACGTGTGCGTCGACTTCCCGATCAAGCCCGGCCTGCACGAGTTCCTGGCCGGCCTGGACGCCCGCATCCTGACCTTCGGCGGACGCCTGTACACCGCCAAGGATTCACGCACCACCGCCGCCACCTTCCACGCCATGTACCCCGCGATCGACGCCTGGATCGCCACCCGGCGCGCCATCGACCCGGACGGGGTGTTCGCCTCCGATATGGCCCGCCGCCTCGAGCTGATCTGACCCACCCACCCGTAGACCACGCACCCGCACAGCCCGTAGAAGAGGGAGACCCCATGTTCGACGCCGTCGGCAACCCGCAGTCGATCCTGCTGCTCGGAGGAACCTCCGAGATCGGCCTGGCCGTGGTCAGCGAGTACCTGCGCCGCCAACCGCTGCGTGTCGTGCTCGCCTGTATGCCGGGCGACCCGCAGATCGGGGCGTCCGTCGAGGCGCTCGAGGGCCAGGGTGCGGCCGCGGTCGAGGTGATCGACTTCGACGCCGCCGACTTCGCCTCGCATCCGGCCGCGATCGAGGCGGCTTTCGCCGGCGGCGACATCGACCTGGCGATGGTCGCGTTCGGCCTACTCGGCGACGCCGAGGAACTCTGGCAGGACCAGGCCAAGGCCGTGCAGATCTGCAACATCAACTACACCGGCGCGGTCAGCGTCGGCGTCCTGCTC
This sequence comes from uncultured Micropruina sp., assembly GCA_937863965.1. Taxonomy (GTDB): domain Bacteria; phylum Actinomycetota; class Actinomycetes; order Propionibacteriales; family Propionibacteriaceae; genus Micropruina. Next base: position 892 of record CALMIQ010000315.1, on the reverse strand, counting down.
GGCGAGCGGTTCAAGGCCCAGGGGCACGGCCAGATCGTCGCGATGAGCACGGTCGCCGGCGAGAGGGTGCGCCGGTCGAACTTCGTCTACGGCTCGACCAAGGCCGGCCTGGACGCCTTCTACCTCAACCTGGGGCAGGCGCTCGCCGGCCTCGGCCCGAACGTGCTGGTGGTCCGTCCCGGCCAGGTGCGCACCCGGATGTCGGCGCACGTGAAGGAGGCGCCGCTCACGGTCGACAAACAGGACGTCGCCAAGCAGATCGTGGCCGCCGTCGCCGACGGCAAGGAGCTGATCTGGGTTCCGCCGGCCTTCCGCTACGTGATGATGGTGCTGCGGCACATCCCGACGCCGATCTTCCGCAAGCTGCCGATCTGACTAACCCACGGGCGGTTGCGCCTCAGCGCGCGCCGTCGATCACGGTCCGCCCGCCCAGCGGCTCGCGGAGTTCGACATCGATCACGAACGGGAACTGGGTCATCTTCTGCGGGCCGTCGCAGTCGGCGTCCGGACGCGGCCCCACCCACAGCGTGATGGTCACCTGGTTCGCGGTCTCGACGACGTCCGCGCGGCCGATCACGGCGCACGGCGGCCCGGGCGTCAGCAGGCCCTCGACCCGCACCGCCGAGCCGCCCGGAACGGCCTCCGCCCGGGTGAAGGCGTGCTTGCGCGCGTCACGGACGGGTTCGGGCGTCACCGGGTTCGGCGCTCCCGGATCGCCGCTGGGCGGGGGGAGCGGGCCGGAGCTCACAACGCCGGTGGCGTCCGCGGACGGCGTCGGGGCCGGTCCGCCGGTGCACGCCGCGAGCACCATCAGGGCGATCGGGGCCAGGGCGAGGGCCGCGCCGCGTCCCCTCGGAAAGGCTGCGAACCGCGTGGCGGCCGGGCGGCGGTG
>CALMIQ010000314.1 GCA_937863965.1 uncultured Micropruina sp. | reverse complement strand
GCGGCCGCGACGGCGGCGTCCACGTCGGCCTCGGACGCCTCGCTGACCTCGGCGAGCACCTCCTCGTTGGCCGGGTTGATGGTCTTGAAGCCCTCGCCGCGGCCGTCGACGAAGTCGCCGCCGATGAACAACCCGTAGGACGGCTGGATGTCGACGATCGAGCGCGATTCGGGCGCCGGTGCGTAGTCGAAGCTGATGCTCATGGTTCAGTCCAGGGTGAAGTAGTCGGGGCCGGAGTAGCGGCCGGTGGCCAGCTTGGTGCGCTGCATCAGCAGGTCGTTGAGCAGGGTGGACGCCCCGAACCGGAACCACTCGGGGGTGAGCCAGTCCGGGCCGGCGATCTCGTTGACCATCACCAGGTACTTGATCGCGTCCTTGGAGCTGCGGATGCCGCCGGCCGGCTTGACGCCCACCTGGTGCCCGGTGGCGAGCCGGAAGTCGCGGACCGCCTCGACCATCACCAGCGTCACGGGGAGGGTGGCGGCCGGCTGGATCTTGCCGGTGGAGGTCTTGATGAAGTGCGCGCCGGCCAGCATCGCCAGCCAGGACGCCCGGCGCACGTTGTCGTAGGTCTGCAGCTCGCCGGTCTCGAAGATCACCTTCAGGTGCGCCTCGCCGCAGGCCTCGCGAACCGCGGCGATGTCCTCGAACACCTCCAGGTAGCGGCCGGCGAGGAACGCGCCCCGGTCGATCACCATGTCGATCTCGTCGGCTCCCGCGGCGGCCGCCTCGGCGGTGTCGGTCAGCCGGACGGTGCGCGACGCGCGCCCGGACGGGAACGCCGTCGCGACCGCGGCGACCTTCACTGCCGATCCTCGCAGGGCGTCCTTGGCGATGGCGACCATGTCGCCGTAGACGCAGACCGCGGCGGTGTGCGGGCAGGACGGATCGGCCGGGTCGGGGCGCCTCGCCTTGCTGCACAGCGCCCGGACCTTGCCCGGCGTGTCCATGCCCTCGAGGGTCGTCAGATCCACCATGCGGATGGCGAGATCGAGCGCCCACTGCTTGGCGGTGGTCTTGATCGATCGGGTGCCCAGGGACGCCGCGCGCGCCTCGGCGCCCACCTGGTCGACGCCGGGAAGGCCGTGCAGGAAGCGACGCAGGGCGGCATCCGAGGCGGTGACGTCGGCGAAGCTCGACTGCGATGTCGTAGTCACCGGCTCAGCATAGTGAGCGGACCGCGACGAACGAACGATCGAATCCGCGATGCCGATGGGCCGCTGCGGCAGGTGCTCGACCGAACCGGGTCAGCCTTCGGCCATGGTCTGGGCGAACCGGAGGATCACGAACTCGGCCGGACGGACGACGGCCAGCCCGATCTCCACGATCATCCGGCCCTCGAGCACATCCTGTTCGGTCATGGTGCTGCCCAGGCCGACCGAGACGAAGAAGCCCTGATCGGGCTTGATGCCCTGCAGTGCGCCGGCCCGCCATTGGTCGGTGAGGAGACCTTCCAGGCTCGCCCGCACCCTCGCCCAGGTGGCGGCCTCGTTGGGCTCGAAGACGAACCGCTCGGCGGCCCTCCGCGCCGAGGCCCGCACCGCGAGGATGAACCGGCGGACATTCACGTAGCGGTACTCGTTGTCGTTGCCGGCGAGCGTGCGGGCGCCCCACACGAGGGTGCCCCGCCCGGTGAACCGGCGGATCGTGTTGATCGACTTGCCGGTGAGCGGGTCGGTGTTCAGCCGGTCCGCCTCCGCCGGAGAGAACTCGATGATCGGCCCGGTCACCGCCGCGACCGGGACGTTGGCGGGCGCCTTCCAGACCCCGATCTCCGCGTCGACTCGGGCGTAGACGCCGGCGATGGCCGCGCTCGGCGGCAGGACCGGATGAAGCTCGCCGATCTTCGCCTTCACGGCCCGGTAGGCGCGGTCGTCGGCGTCCCGCAGGCCGGCAAGGGTGAGGCCGGGGGGCTGGAGTGCACCGTCCCCGGTGTAGCTGACGGCGACCGCCGTCTCGTCGACCGCGAAGCCGAGAGTGGTCGCCAGGTACGGCGCGTAGGCGGCGCCGAAGCCGAGGTGCGACGTGCCGGTGCACTGGTCGCGGAAGTTCGCCGCGGCCGCGCTCACCGCCGTCGTGGCGCTGCCGAAGGAGTTCGCCCGGTCGTGTGCGTCGATGATGGCGAAGCCGTTGTCGAGCTCCGCGCACCGGCTGAGGGTCGCGTCGGTCAGGGTCTTGAAGTCGGCGTTGCTGAGCGCGCTGGCCTCCGGAATCACCACCAGGACCGGCTCGGCCACCGCCGCCAGCGGCTCCAGGCATGCTTCCAGGTCGGCCAGTAGCGGGCCCGTCGAGGTGAAGCCGCCGGCCGAGACGATGTAGGCCGCCGTGCCGCCGTTGGCGTAGAACAGCTGGAGCGCGTAGTACAGGATGTGCCGGGAGCGGCCGTCCTCATTGAGCAGCACCTCGACCGCCAGGTCGGCCGCCCGGTTCGCGGCGGGGTCGGCGGAGGTTGCCACGACGCTGACGGTCAGCGCGGTCTCGGGCTGCGCCGTGCCGAAGATCTGCTCGAAGGACGGGAGCGAGTCGATGCGGGTCGGCGTCCGGGCGTTGCCCTTCTCGGTGTAGCCGATGAAGGCGGGTACGGCGCGGTCGGGCGCGCCGGGCGTGGGCGGGTCGGCGGTTTCCTCCACGAACACGCCGGGTGTCTCGTGAACCACCATTGGCATCCCCTCTCCGTCCTCCGGATGCGGCGCCGCCCCCGAGTCGAGTCGAATGGTCGCAGCTCGGTGGCCGAGGCTCAGCGCACGAGGTCCGGATGCGCCGACTTGTCCACGGCCAGGGCGGCTGCGCCGATGATCCCGGCGCGGTTCTGCAGCGTGGCCGGCACGATCGGCGTCCGGAGCTTCAGCTGGGGCAGGAACTTGTCCGCCTTCTTGCTCACCCCGCCGCCGACGACGAAGAGGTCGGGGGAGAACAGGAACTCGACGGTCTCGTAGTACCGCTGCAGCCGGGCGATGTAGTCGGGCCAGCTCAGGTTCTCCCGTTCCCGGGCGCTCGCGGCCGCCCGCTTCTCGGCGTCGAAGCCATCGATCTCGAGGTGGCCGAGTTCGGAGTTGGGAATCAGCACGCCGCGGTAGATGATCGCCGACCCGATCCCGGTGCCGAGGGTGGTCATGATCACCAGGCCGGGATTGCTCCTGGCGGCACCGAACTGCACCTCGGCGACGCCGGCGGCGTCGGCATCGTTGACCAGGACGACGTCGCGGCCCAGGGCGTCCTCGAAGATCTTCTCGGCGGGGCAGTTCACCCAGGACTCGTGGATGTTGGCCGCCGACAGCGTCACCCCGTGCTGGACGATGGCCGGAATCGTGACCCCGATCGGACCGTCGCCCAGCTGGTCGGCGAAGCCGTCCACGATCTCGCCGACCACCGCGGCCACGTTGGCGGGTGTCGACTCCTGCGGGGTGTCGATCCGCAATCGCTCGGTCGCGAAGTCGCCCGCGGCGAGATCGACCACCGCCCCCTTGATGCCGGAGCCGCCGATGTCGATGCCGAGCGCGAAGTTCGAAGTCATGGGCGGAACCTTAG
>CALMIQ010000313.1 GCA_937863965.1 uncultured Micropruina sp. | reverse complement strand
TGCACGGCCTGACCGCCGCCGAGATCTTCGAGGCCGGCCGGATCTACGAGCGGACCATGCTCTCGGTCGACTACGCCCGCGAGGAGTTCCTGCGGGACTGGCCAGTGTTGTGGGACCGGCTGCGGAGACGGATGATCCGGCCACGGGTGCCGCATCAGGCGGTGCCGTCGTGACCGGTCCGTTCCGAAGGGGCGCCTTCGTGGTCTTCGAGGGGGGCGACGGGGTCGGCAAGTCCACCCAGACCCGGCTGCTCGCCGACTGGGCCGCCGACCACGGCATCGCCGCCCGGCTCACCTTCGAACCGGGCGACACCGTCGCCGGCCGGATGATCCGGCGGATCGTGTTGGACCCTGCCACCGGCGATCTCGACCCGCGCGCCGAGGCCCTGCTGTACGCCGCCGACAAGGCGCATCACCTGCACGAGGTGGTCCGGCCGGCGCTGGCACGCGGCGAGCTGGTGATCTGCGACCGCTACGTCGACTCGATGCTCGCCTACCAGGGCGCCGGGCGGGTGCTCGACCTGGCCGAGGTGACCGGGATCGCCCGCTGGGCCACCGGCGGGCTGCTGCCCGACCTGACCGTGCTGCTCGACCTGGAACCGGAGCATGCGGTGGGCGCGATCGCCGAACCCGACCGGCTGGAGGGTGCCGGCGCCGACTTCCACGAACGGGCCAGGGCGCTGTTCCTGGAGTTGGCCGCGCAGGATCCGGAGCGCTACCTGGTGCTGCCGGCGCGCCGGCCGCGGGAGTGGATCGCCGAACGGGTCCGGGACCGGGTGGCGGCGCTGCTGCCGGATTCGGCGCCGCTGTCGGAGCCGGATGGCAGGATCGAACCATGACGGTGTGGGCCGACCTGGTCGGGCAGGACAGGGTGGTCGAGGTGCTGCGGCGGGCCGTCGCGGGCGATGCCCATGCGATGACCCACGCCTGGCTGATCACCGGGCCGCCCGGCTCCGGCCGGTCCAACGCGGCCCGCGCGTTCGCCGCCGCCCTGCAGTGCGAGCGCGGCGGCTGCGGCGAGTGCTCGGCCTGCCGGACGTCGTTGTCGGGCGCCCACCCCGACGTCACCCTGGTGCGCACCGAGCAGCTGTCGATCGGCGTCGACGAGGTGCGCGACCTGGTCCGCCGGGCCGCCATGTCGCCCACCCTGGGCCGCCACCAGGTGATCGTGGTCGAGGACGCCGACCGGGTCACCGAACGGGGTGCCGACGCCCTGCTGAAGAGCATCGAGGAGCCGGCCGCCCGGACGGTGTGGCTGCTCTGCGCGCCCACCCCGGACGACGTGGTGGTCACCATCCGGTCGCGCTGCCGGCGGGTCGAACTGGCCACCCCCGGCGCCGCCGCGGTGGCCGAGCTGCTGGTGCGCCGCGACGGGGTGCCGGCCGACCTGGCCGAGTTCGCCGCCCGGGTCGCCCAGGGCCACATCGGACGCGCCCGGATGCTGGCCCGCAACGAGGCGGCCCGGGCGCGCCGCGCCGAGCTGCTCCAGCTGCCGGGGCGGTTGACCTCGCTGTCCGCCTGCCTGACCGCCGCCGCGGGCCTGGTCGAGGCGGCCGCGGCGGAGGCGTCCGGCACCACCGGCGAACTGGACG
>CALMIQ010000312.1 GCA_937863965.1 uncultured Micropruina sp. | reverse complement strand
TTCTCCGGCGGCGTCTCCGCCGAGGACAACTTCGGCATCGGCGGCTACGACCGGGTGATGGGCCCCAACGGCCAGGCGCAGTACTGGGCGCCCGACCTGCCCGGCGCCTTCCGCATCCTGATGAGCCACTACGCGCACACCTACGTGATGCCCGGCGAGGACGGCCCACGAAGGGCGCCGACGTCCGACCCGTCCGACCGGGACGTCTCCGACTACCCCCACGGCGGCGAGTTCGCCACCGTCGGCGAGATCTTCACCGCCAACCCGGACCGCAAGAAGGCGTTCGACATCCGCACCGTGATGGCGGCCGTGGCGGACGCCGACCATCCGCGCTCGGAGCGCTGGGCCGGCATGGCAGACGCCGACACCGCGGTGGTGATGGACGCCCGGATCGGCGGCCACTCGGTGTGCATGGTGGGCATCGAGTCCAAGCCGGTGCCCCGGGCCGGGTTCCCGCCCACCGACGGGCCCGACACCTACACGGCCGGCACGCTGTTCCCGCGGTCGTCGAAGAAGGTGGCCCGGGCGATCAACGCGGCGTCCGGCAACCGTCCGCTGGTGGTGCTGGCCAACCTGTCCGGCTTCGACGGCTCACCCGAGTCGATGCGGAACCTGCAGCTGGAATACGGCGCCGAGATCGGCCGGGCGGTGGTCAACTTCGACGGCCCGATCGTTTTCGTGGTGATCTCCCGCTACCACGGCGGCGCCTTCGTGGTGTTCTCCAAGACGCTCAACGAGAACATGACGGTGCTGGCCGTCGAGGGTTCGTTCGCCTCGGTCATCGGCGGCGCGCCGGCGGCCGCGGTGGTCTTCGCCGGCGACGTCGCCAAGCGCACCGCCGCCGACCCCCGGGTCGCCGACCTGGAGCGCCGGTTGCGGACGTCCGCGCCCGGGGGGCGAGCCAGGCTGCAGGCCGAGCTGGACGACATCCGGGCCGCGGTGCGGGCGGAGAAGATCAGCGAGGTGGCGGCGGAGTTCGACGGGGTGCACAGCATTCACCGCGCGGTCGAGGTCGGCTCGGTGGACAAGGTGATCAGCCCGGCCCGGATCCGACCCGAGATCATCGCCACCATCGAGGCATTTCCGAACCGTTGACCACTCCCGCGCTCGCCTAACTATTTAGCGCTCGCCCAACTGGGCGAGCCCTAAATAGTTAGGCGAGCGTTTCGGGCCGGCTCGGCTACGATCCGGGCATGGCCACCCTCGTGCTCACGGTGATCGGCGACGATCGCGCCGGACTCGTCAACGCGCTCGCGGATGTCGTCAGCGCCCACGGCGGCAACTGGGAACGCAGCCAGCTCGCCGAACTGGCCGGGAAGTTCGCCGGGATCGTCCAGGTGAGCGTCGCCGACGACCGGGCGGACGAGCTGGCGGCTGCCTTGGAACCGCTGAGCGGGCTGCTGGAGGTGGCCCTGCACACCGGCGTCCGCGAGACGGTGGAGGCGGCGCACCACATTCAGGTCGACCTGGTCGGCAACGACCACCCGGGCATCGTCCGTGACGTGTCCGGGGTGCTCACCCGGCACGGGATCAGCATCGAGCGCCTGATCACCGAGACCCGCGAGGCCCCGATGGCCGGCGGGGTGTTGTTCGAGGCCCACATCACCGCCCCGGTGCCCGCCGGGCAGGATCTCGCCACGTTGCAGGACGACCTGGAACGCCTGGCCACCGAGATCGTCGTCGACATCAGCATCGCCGCGGGCTGACCTGAACGGTCGTTGTCCGGGCCGATGCCCCGGTTGCGTAGGCGTCCAGCCACCGATCTCACCATCGGGTGTCGGTGTCACCTTCGGTGGCGGCGCTCGCGTTATTGCATGAGAACCGCCACCGAAGGTGAGAGTGGCCACCGATGGTCAGATCGGTGACCGCCTCTGGTCAGAGTCAGGCGGTGGGCACCGGTGAGTCAATGACCGCAGCACGGGATCTGGGCCGGCCACTCCGAAGAGTTCGGCGTTTCGGTCCGCCCACACCCAGCCGCGGACGCCGAGCGTCGGCGATCGCTCGCGATAGCCTGCTGCGGTGCTGGTTCTGTTGTCGCCCGCGAAGTCGCTCGACTTCGACTCCCCGCTGCCCACCCGCAAGCACTCCGAGCCGCGGCTGCTCGGGGAGTCCGAGCGCCTGATCGAGGTGATGCGCGGTAAGTCCACCTTCGAGATCGCCGGGCTGATGCACATCTCGGACGACCTCGCCGCCCTCAACGCACAGCGCTATGCGGACTTCTCGCCGCCATTCACCATGCGCAACGCCCGGGCCGCGATGCTCGCCTTCGCCGGGGACGTCTACCAGGGCCTCGACGTGCGCCGACGCTGGGACGCCCGCGACTACACCGAGGCGCAGAAGACGGTGCGGATCCTCTCCGGCCTCTACGGTGTGCTGCGGCCGCTCGACCTGATCCAGCCCTACCGGCTGGAGATGGGCATCCCGCTGGCCACCGACCGCGGCAATAGCCTGTACGCCTACTGGGGATCGATCATCACCGACCTGCTGCGGGACGACCTCGCCGCCTCGCCGGGCGCGGACGTGGTGATCAACCTGGCCTCCGAGGAGTACGCCAAGTCGGTCAGGTTCGGCGACCTGGACCGTCCGGTGGTCTCGCCCCGGTTCGAGGACACCAACGCCCGCGGTACCCGCGGGGTCGTCTCGTTCTACGCCAAGCGGGCCCGCGGTGCGCTGGCGTCCTGGCTGGTGCGCGAGCGCGTCCGGACGCCGGGCGCGGTCAAGCGGTTCGCCGAGGACGGCTACCGCTACGACGCGGACAGTTCGACCGCGCAGCAGCCGGTCTTCGTCCGCACCTTCGAGGATCGGCCGGCGATCGTCCGCTGACCGCGTTCAGCGGCGCCGGCTCAGGAGTGGCAGACTGCCTCGACGTTGTTCCCGTCGGGGTCGCGGACGAAGGCGCCGAAGTAGCCCGGATGGTATTCCGGCCACTCGCGCGGTGCATGCAGCACCTCGGCCCCCTGCGCGGTGGCCGCGTCGAAGAACGCCCGCACGGCCGCCCGGTCGGCCGCGGCGAAGGCGATGTGGCATTCGCGGTTGGAGGTGCCGCTGGCGGCGGAGCTCACCCAGAAGTCTGGATGACCCTCGGTGCCGTACCCGATGGCCTCGCCGAAATCCATCTGGCGGGTGAACCCGAGGACCTCGAGCACCGAGTCGTAGAAGCGGACGGAGGCGGCCAGGTCGGCCACGTTGACGCCGAAGTGATCAATCATGCGATCAGTGTGCAGACCGGCACCGACACTTTCTGACGCGGGGCCCGGGACGGCCCTTGTATATTCCGATAGAGGAATATATGGTCTCCGCCATGGACACGATGGAGGCGATCGCCGAGCCGGCCCGGCGCCGCATCCTCGATGCGTTGCTCGGTGGCGAGCGGCTGGTGGGCGAGCTCTGCACCGAGTTGGGCATCGCCCAGCCGAGCGTGTCGAAGCACCTCGCGGTGCTGCGCGGCGCCGGCCTCGTCCGTGTCCGCCCCGAGGCGCAACGACGCTGGTACTCCCTCCATCCCGAGCCGCTTCGTGACCTCGACGAGTGGCTGATGCCGTACCGCCGGCGCTGGGCGGACGCCCTCGACGACCTGGAGCGGCACCTCGACCGACAGGAGCAGACATGACCACGAACCGCCTCGGCGAGATCCTGCGTGACGGCGACCGCTACGGGCTGCGCTACGAGCGCCGGCTGCGCCATCCGCCCGAGAAGGTCTGGCGTGCGCTGACCGAATCGGAGTCGTTGCGGCACTGGATGCCGGCCGACATTCTCGGCGAGCGGCGGATCGGTGCCGTCCTGACCTTCCCGTTCTGGCCCGCCCACGCCGAGCGCTACGGCATCCCCGCCGAGCAGGCCGTCCTCTCCGGCCGGATGCTGGCGTGGGAGCCACCGCGGCTGCTGGAGTACAGCTGGGACGCCGACGTCCTGCGTTTCGAGCTCAGCCCGGACGGCGACGGCACCCGGCTGGTGTTCACCACCTGGCTCGGCGAGGTCGACCAGTACCCGGCGGACGGCACCGCGGCCGGATACCACGCCTGCCTCGACCAGCTCGCCGAACTGCTGGACACCGGCTCCGTCGCGCTGCCGGTGATCGACGTCCCGCTGGGCGACCTGGAGGAGCGCTACGCCGCGTTGCTGGCCGACGACGGGAACCGAGCATGGTCCTGACGCCGCTGTCAGCAGCGCTGCCCAGAGCAGCGCGCTCTGCCGGGACGGCGTCCGGCGGGCCACGCTCGGAGCATGACCGACACCACCACCGAGCTACTCCGGCTCGACCACCTGCTGCACGACCGGCTCTTCGAACAACGCACCATCGTCCTCAGCGGACCGCTGGTCGACGAGAACACGCTGCGGCTGTGCAGTGCCCTGCTGGTGCTGGCTGCCGATGATCCGGACGCCGACATCAGGCTGCTGATCAACTCACCGGGCGGCTCGGTGCCCGGCATGCTGGCGATTCGCGACTGCATGCGAACCATCCCCAACGACGTCTCCACCATCAATCTCGGCATGGCCTACAGCGCCGGACAGTTCCTGCTGTCGTCCGGTGCCAGGGGGAAGCGCTACACCATGCCGCACGGACGAGTGCTGCTGCACCAGGGCTCGGCCGGCATCGGCGGCACCGCGATGGACATCGCCATCCAGGCCGACGATCTGCGGCAGACCCGCGACACCGTGCTGGCCTGCATCGCCGAGGACACCGGGCAGCCGCTGGCCCGGGTCGAGGAGGACTCCCGCCGCGACCGCTGGTTCTCGGCCACCGAGGCGCTCGGCTACGGCTTCGTGGACGCCATCGTCGAGGGGCCGGAACTGCTCCCCGCGCCGCGGAGCCGGATCGGGCTGGGCGTCGACGGGCCGGCCGTCAACGGAATGGGGGGCGCGGCATGAGCAGCTATCCGATCCCGTACGTCACCACCCGGACCGACCGCGGCGAACGCACCGTCGACATCTACAGCAGGCTGCTCGCCGACCGGATCGTCTACCTCGGAACTGGCATCGACGACGGCGTCGCCAACACCGTGATCGCGCAACTGCTGCACCTGGCCAACGACAACGGCGACGCCCCGATCGCGCTCTATCTGAACTCGCCGGGCGGCTCGATCCCGGCCACGCTGGCGATCTACGACGCCATGCAGTTCGTCCGGCCTCGGGTGGAGACCACCTGCGTCGGCCAGGCCGCCGCCACCGCCGCGTTGCTGCTGGCCGGCGGGGCACCCGGTGGCCGGCAGATCCTGCCGCACGGCCGGGTGGTGATCCACGCCCCCGCGGCCGAGGGACGCGGGACCATCCCCGACCTGATCCTGGAGGCCGAGGAGGTCGCCCGCGTCCGTGCCCTGCAGGAGCAACTCCTGGCCCGGCACACCGGACGCACGCCCGACCAGATCCGCGCCGACCTGGAGCGCGACCTGATCCTGACCCCGGCGGACGCCGTCCGCTACGGCGTGGTCGACCGGGTCCTGGCAGCGGCGGCTGCCTGACGCTCGGCAAGCCCGGGGTATTCGGCAGGCTGCGGGCGACCGGCGGGTTCGGCGTCCGCACCGGATGGGTGCCGATCTCACCACCGGTGGCGAGCTTCACCTTCGGTGACGGCTCTCGTGTTATTTCATGAGAGCGGCCACGGAACGTGCGACTGGCACCCGATGGTGAGATCGGTGTGTGCCGCAGCCAGGGCGAGGTCGGTGATCAGCGGGTCCCGAGGGCGGGACCGTCCGATGGGCCGGGGCGCGTACGACGTCCGGACTCCCGCGACCTCAGGCGGCCAGGCAGACCGGGCCGCGAACGGGGGTGGCCCGGGTCATTCGTGAGCTGATCCGCAGGGTCAGCTCGGCCACGGAGAGGTCCAGGGCCCCGGCCACCGCGGCCAGCAACTCCGAGGACGGCTCCTTCAGCCCGCGTTCCAGTTCGGAGAGGTACTGGGGTGACAACCCGGCCCGGCCGGCCACGTCGACCAGGCGATCGGCCCGCACCAGCCGCTCCTCACGCAACTGCTCGCCCAACGCCTCGCGCCAGAGCGGCTCGATCGGCCCTGCTTCGCGTTCCGGACGCAGCGGTACGACATCTCCCATGTCCACACGGTAATAGCGGTTCTAGACTCACGCCATGACCCAGACTCCCGATCTCAAGCCCCGTAGCCGCGACGTCACCGATGGCCTGGAGAAGGCCGCCGCGAGGGGGATGTTGCGGGCGGTCGGCATGGGCGACGAGGACTTCGCCAAACCGCAGATCGGGGTCGCCTCGTCCTGGAACGAGATCACCCCGTGCAACCTGTCGCTGGACCGGCTGGCCAAGGCGGTCAAGGACGGCGTCCACGCCGCCGGCGGCTACCCGCTGGAGTTCGGCACCATCTCGGTCTCCGACGGCATTTCGATGGGCCACGAGGGCATGCACTTCTCGCTGGTCTCCCGCGAGATCATCGCCGACTCGGTGGAGACCGTGATGAACGCCGAGCGGCTGGATGGCTCGGTGCTGCTGGCCGGCTGCGACAAATCCCTGCCCGGCATGCTGATGGCCGCCGCCCGGCTCGACCTGGCGTCCGTCTTCCTCTACGCCGGGTCCATCCTGCCCGGCATCGCCCGGCTGTCCGACGGCACCGAGAAGACGGTCACCATCATCGACGCCTTCGAGGCGGTCGGCGCGTGCGCGGCCGGGTTGATGTCCCGCGCCGACGTGGACGCCATCGAGCGGGCCATCTGCCCGGGCGAGGGCGCCTGCGGCGGCATGTACACGGCGAACACGATGGCCTCGGTGGCCGAGGCGATCGGCATGTCGCTGCCCGGCTCGGCGGCACCGCCGGCCACCGATCGCCGCCGCGACGGGTTCGCCCGCCGCTCCGGCGAGGCCGTGGTCAACCTGCTGCGGCGCGGCATCACCGCGCGCGACATCATGACCAAGGAGGCGTTCGAGAATGCGATCGCGGTGGTGATGGCCTTCGGCGGCTCGACGAATGCCGTGCTGCACCTGCTTGCGATCGCCCACGAGGCCGAGGTCGAGTTGAGCATCGACGACTTCCAGCGGGTCGGCGCCAAAGTGCCGCACCTGGCCGACGTGAAGCCCTTCGGCGCCTACGTGATGACCGACATCGACCGGGTCGGCGGCGTCCCGGTGGTGATGAAGCTGCTGCTCGACTCCGGTCTGCTACACGGCGACTGCCTCACCGTCACCGGCGCGACGATGGCCGAGAACCTCGCCCACATCGCCCCGCCCGACCCGGACGGCAAGGTGATCCGGGCGATGCGGCGTCCGATCCACCACAGCGGCGGGATCACCATCCTGAAGGGCTCGCTGGCGCCCGAGGGCGCCGTGGTGAAGAGCGCCGGCTTCGACGAGTCGGTCTTCGAGGGCACCGCCCGGGTCTTCGACGGCGAACGCGTCGCCATGGACGCCGTCGCCGACGGCCGGCTCGGCAAGGGCGACGTGGTGGTGATCCGCTACGAGGGCCCCAAGGGCGGGCCGGGCATGCGCGAGATGCTCGCCGTCACCGGCGCGATCAAGGGCGCCGGGTTGGGCAAGGACGTCCTGCTGCTCACCGACGGCCGGTTCTCCGGCGGCACCACCGGGCTGTGCGTCGGCCATGTCGCGCCCGAGGCTGTCGACCTGGGCCCGATCGCCTTCGTGCAGGACGGCGACGCGATCCGGCTGGACGTGGCCGGGGGCCGGCTCGACCTGCTGGTCGACGACGACGTCCTGGACGCCCGGCGCGCGGCCGGCGTCCGGGCACCCGACCCGAAGTACACCCGGGGCGTCCTGGCCCGCTATCGCAAGCTGGTCACCTCGGCGAGCCGGGGCGCCGTCCTGGACTGAGCGCTCCCTGGGTGCCGGACGCCGCCCGGTCGCACGGGTC
>CALMIQ010000311.1 GCA_937863965.1 uncultured Micropruina sp. | reverse complement strand
CGTGAGCCGTCGAACACCGTTGTCCTGCTCCGCGAGGCGTTCATCGCCCTCAACAACCGGATGACCGAACGCCTCGCCGAGCGGGGGCACGCCGCGGTCCGCCCGGCTCACGGCGCGGTCTTCCAGTACCTGGACGACGGCGGGACGCCCGTCGCCCGCCTTGCCGAGCGAGCCCAGATGACGAAACAGGCGATGGCCGAGCTGGTCGCCCATCTGGAGCGTCACGGGTACGTGGAGCGCCGTCCCGACCCGGGGGACCGACGGGCGAAGCTGGTCACCGCCACCGCGCGCGGACGCGAGGTGTTCGCCCTTGCCAGGGAGCTGATCCCCGACGTCGAGGCCGACATCGACGCGGCGCTCGGGCCGGCCCGGGCGGACCAGTTCCGCGCCGACCTGGAACGGCTCCGCCGCCCCGGCAGGAGCTGAGCGGGCACCTGCCTCAGCGAATCCGGACCACCCAGGTGGGTTCGATCCCGGCGTGCACCGACGTCGTCAGCACCTCGCCGGCGAGGCCGCGCTTGCGCAGCACCTTCCGGACCTCCACCAGCTCGCGCTCGGCGCTCTCGCCCTTGATCGCCAGGAACTCTCCGCCGGGGGCCACGAGTGGCAGGCACCAGCCGAGCAGCTTGGGCAGGGCGGCGACCGCCCGGGCGGTCACCACCCGATGACGTCCGCGGTACTCCTCGGCCCGTCCGCGCACCACGCTGACCCGTTCGTCCAGACCCAGCTCGGCAACCGCCTGGGTGAGGAAGTTGGCCCGCCGCAGCAGCGGCTCCAGCAGGGTGATCGACAGGTCCGGACGATGGATCGCCAGCGGCAGCCCGGGCAGGCCGGCCCCCGACCCCACGTCCAGCACGGTCGCGCCGGTGCCGATCAGCGGCGCGATGGCCAGGGAGTTCAGCACGTGCCGCGACCAGAGCCGGTCCACCTCCCGGGGTCCGATCAGACCCCAATCGACACCTCTACTTGCCAATATGTCGACATATTGCTCCGCAAGCGGGTAGCTGTCTCCGAACACGTCCCGGGCGATCTCCACGATCCTTGTCTACTGCACCCGTTGGATCGACGTTGCGCGGTCTCGGGCTCGTTGCGCGGGACCGGACGCGCGCAATGAGCGCTGACCCCCGCAACGTCGACCGGGAGCTCGCCACCCGGGTCTCGCCACGCCGGGAACCCGTCCGGCGTGGGAGCCCGGCCCCGAGAGAAAGCCGAACGGCCGGGGGAGTGCTTCCCCCGGCCGTCGCGTCCCTCTGTGGAGTCAGCCCTTCGGCAGGATCACGACCCGCCGGCGGGGCTCCTCGCCCTCGGACTCGCTGATCAGGCCCGCCGCGGCCACCACGTCGTGAACGATCTTGCGTTCGAACGGGTTCATCGGCGCCAGCCGGACGGACTCCCCGGTCTCGACGACCTCGGCGATCGCGTCCTTGGCCAGCACCTCGAGCTCCTTGCGGCGCCGGTCGCGGTGGCCCGCGACGTCGAGCATCAACCGGGAGCGATGCCCGGTTTCGGTCATCACCGCCAGCCGGGCCAGCTCCTGCAGCGCCTCCAGCACCTCGCCGTCGCGACCGACCAGGATGTCGGCGTCGGTGACGATCGAGACGTGCGCCCGGCCGCCCTCGTTGAAGGTGTCGATGTCACCGTCGAGATCGGCGATGTCCAGCAGTTCCTCCAAGTAGTCGGCCGCGATCTCGCCCTCGTTGACCAGGGCCCGCTCGCGCTTGGACCGGGCCGGCTCGTCGGCGGCCGGCTCGTCGGTCTCCTCGACCACGTCGATCTCGATTTCCACGTCACTCATCGTTGGTTCTTCTCCTGTGCGCCGGTTCAGGCCTGGCCGGGGTTGGTCTTGGGCTTGGGCGGTCCCTGCTTGCGGGCGGCGCGGCTGGAGCGCTGCGGCTGCTGACGCTGCACCTGCTGGCGCTGGACCTGGGGCTTGTCGGCGGCGTCGGTGGTCTCGGACGAGGGCGTGCCGCCGCCCTTCTGCCGCGCCACTTTGGTGCTGTCCGCGGCCGGGGCCGCGCTGGCCGGACGCCGTCCCTTGCCGGCCCGCTTGCGGGCGAGGTCGTCGGGATCCTTGCCCTTGGCCCGCATCCGCTCCTCCCAATCCAGATAGGCCGGGGTGTTCGGGGCGGGGTTGTTGTGGATCAGGATGTACTGCTGCGCCATCGTCCAGATGTTCGAGATCAGCCAGTACAACAGCACGCCGACCGGGATGTTCACACCCATGAACAGGTACATGAACGGGAAGACGTACAGCATGATCTTCTGCTGCTGCGCGAACTGACCGGTCAATGCCTCGGGCGGCATGTTCTTGCGCATCAGCTGCAGCTGGGTGACGAACAGCACCGCGGTCATGCTGATCACCAGCACGGCGCAGAGGATCTGGGTCGGGCCGAAGCCGTCCGTGATCGGCCAGAAGATGCCCGACAGCTTGGCACCGAAGATGGTCGCGTTGCGCAGCGACTCTGATTGCGCGACGCTCAGGACGCCGATCGAATGACCCTGCGAGGCCTGCCAGAGCACCTGGTACAGCGCGATGAAGATCGGCATCTGCAGCAGCAGCGGCAGGCAGGAGGCCATCGGGTTGACGCCCTCGTCCTTGTAGAGCTTCATCGTCTCCTGGCCGAGACGTTCGCGGTCGTGGCCGTACTTCTCCTGCAGCACCTTCATCTGCGGCTGCAGCAGCTGCATGTTGCGCGAGGAACGGATCTGCCGGACGAACAGCGGGATCAGCAGGGTGCGGATCACCACGGTCAACGAGATGATCGCCAGCGCCCAGGCCCAGCCGTTGTCGGGCCCGAGGAACGAGGCGTAGAGGGTGTGGAAGCTGGCCATGATCCAGGACACCGCCAGGTACAGCGGCTGCATCATGGTGTTCAGGGCACCGAGGAAGTCACCCCACAGGTCCATCGGCACGATCTGCGGAATCGGTGGGATCACATTGCTCCTCGGATAGCGGGTTGAGAGATCTGAGCTCGTTGGGCCTGCTCGCGCTGGGCCTTCTCGGCCTGCTCGGCGGCCCACGCGCGGGCGGCGTCCGTTCCCGGGACGGGGTCGTAGCCGCCGAGCGACCAGGGGTGGCAGTGTGCCAGCCGGCGCAGGGCCAGGCCGGAGCCGCGCCAGGCGCCGTGCACGGTGACCGCCTCGAGCGCGTAGGCCGAGCAGGACGGGTAGTACTTGCAGACCTGGCCGTACAGCGGGCTGATCACCGCCCGGTAGGCCTTCAACAAGACGATGAGAACGGTCTTCACGATGCCGCCAACCGTTCGGCCGCCGCCGTCCAGGCGGAGTTCAGGTCGTCGGCCAGGACGCCGTCGTGCGGCAGCGCCCGGACCACCACGTCCAGCTGGAACGGGGTCGCGGCCAGTCGGTCGGCGACCAGATGCCGCAGTTGGCGCTTCACCCGGTTGCGGGTCACGGCGTTGCCGATGGCCTTGGACACGACGAAACCCGCCCTCGACGGCGGGTTGTCGGTGCGGAGCATGTGCAGCACGAGCGAGGGACGTCCACAACGGACGCCACGACGCATGGTGGTACGGAACTCCTCGGCGGTTCGAAGCCGCGCGGCCCTGGGCAGCACCTGACGGCTCGTCAGGGGTTGATCAGCCGGCGAGGCGGGCGCGGCCCCGGCTGCGGCGGGCCGAGATGATGGCGCGCCCGGCGCGGGTGCGCATGCGCAGGCGGAACCCATGGGTGCGGCTGCGGCGCCGGTTGCTCGGCTGGAAAGTGCGCTTGCTCACGGAAGTGCTCCCCGTTCAGTTTCGCTGTCGTGCTTGTTCACTGTGTTGCTGGGACCGATGTGCCCACTCCGGGCACACGCGATGGGGTCGCTGGCGGCGACCTGCCAAGGTTACGCGGGGGTACCCACCCGGGGCAAACCGAGGGCCGCCCGACGGCGTCGAGCCGACACGCCGACGGAGCGGGAATTTTCCCGGAATCAGTTTGCAGATGACCCTCGTCCGGGCTAGCGTTTCGCTCCGTTGACCTGTTGGCTCGGCGTCGTTCCCTCGGGCCGTCCTCATTGTTCACACCCTGTGGAAAAGTTGTGTGGACAAGCGGTCGACTCAGCAGGACTCCAGGGAAGGGAGCGAACGGTGCCCGACCACCCGGCCATGACTCCCGCCGCCCCCGCCGATCTCGACGACGCCTGGCGGTTCGTCTGGTCGGAGGCGGACGCGCCCTCGCGCGCCTGGCTGCGCAACACCCGTGCGGCCACCATGCACGACAGCACCTTCATCGTCAGCGTGCCCAACGAGTTCACCCGCACCCGGGTCGAGTCGCGCCTGCGCACCTGGGTCGAAGACCAGCTGACTACGTATTTCGGGCGTCCGATCGGGATCGCGACGGTGATCCTGCCGCATTCCGCCGAGCCGGCCGAGGACGATTTCCCGGCCGTTCCGGCCGAGCCCTCCAGCGCCGAGCCGGCGGGGGAGCGGCCCCAGCACGACGAACGGCTGGGTGGCCGGCTGAACCCCAAGTACACCTTCGAGTCGTTCGTCATCGGCAGCTCGAACCGGTTCGCGCACGCGGCCGCGGTCGCGGTCGCCGAGGCCCCCGGCAAGGCGTACAACCCGCTGATGATCTACGGCGAGTCGGGGCTGGGCAAGACGCACCTGCTGCACGCCCTTGGTCACTACGTGCGCAGCTACCACTCCAACCGGCGGGTCAAGTACGTCTCCACCGAAGAGCTGACCAACGACTTCATCAACGCCATCAGCGACAACCGGACGGCGGACTTCCGCCGCACCTACCGCGACGTGGACGTGCTGCTGATCGACGACATCCAGTTCCTGGAGTCGAAGATCCAGACCCAGGAGGAGTTCTTCCACACCTTCAACACGCTGCACACGGCGCAGAAGCAGATCGTGATCACCTCCGACCGGCCGCCGAAGTCTCTGGAGGCGCTGGAGCCGCGGCTGCGCAGCCGGTTCGAGTGGGGGTTGATGACCGACATCCAGCCGCCCGACCTGGAGACCCGGATCGCGATCCTGCGGAAGAAGGCGGCCGCCGAGCGGCTCACCGCCGGCCCGGACGTCCTGGAGTTCATCGCCAGCAAGATCCCCACCAACATCCGCGAGCTCGAGGGCGCACTGATCCGGGTGACGGCCTTCGCCAGCCTGAACCGCCAGGAGGTCGACCTGCCGCTCGCGGAGGTGGTGCTGCGCGACCTGATCCCGCACGGCGACGACACCCCGATCACCGCCGCGCTGATCCAGTCCGAGACCGCCGGCTACTTCTCGATCAGCACCGACGACCTGTGCGGCGCCAGCCGCGTCCAGGGCGTGGTGATCGCCCGGCAGATGGCGATGTACCTGTGCCGCGAGCTGACCGACCTGTCGCTGCCCAAGATCGGGCAGTCCTTCGGCGGCCGCGACCACACCACCGTGATGCACGCCAACAAGAAGATCCGGCACCTGATGGGGGAGGACCGGAAGGTCTTCAACCAGGTCGCCGAGCTCACCAACCGGATCAAGCAGCGCGCCGTCCAGCGCTGA
>CALMIQ010000310.1 GCA_937863965.1 uncultured Micropruina sp. | reverse complement strand
CGTTGCCGCACACGCTGATGGCGTCCTGGCTCACCGCGGCCGGGCTGGTGGCCGCCGTCTCCGGCTGGCACCTGTCGAAGCTGAACCGCACGCCCGCATCCGTCGCGGCGGCCGCCGACGGCGAGGGCGCCGGCGATGACACCGCCGATGACGCCGGGGAACCGAAGCCGAAGGACAACTCCGAGGCGGCCCACCGGTTCGCCGCGACCTTCGCCGCGATCGCGATGATGGTCGCCGGCGTCGGCCTGGTGATCACCGGCGACGAGTCCGGCAAGATCATGACCGAGGTGCAGCCGATGAAGATGGCCGCCGCCGAGGCGCTGTACGAGAGTGCCGGCGGCGAGGGCACCGGGGGTGCCCCGTTCTCGATCTTCACCATCGGCACGCTGGACGGCTCTGAGGAGGTCTTCGCGCTGACCGTGCCCAACGTCTTGTCGTTCCTCGCCACCGGCACCTGGGACGGCCGGGTGCAGGGCATCAACGAACTGCGCGAGGCCTACGAGAACGGACAGCTGGTCGACCCGACCAACGAGCTGCAGCAGGCCTACGCCGAACACATGCGGGCCTGGGGCGTGGACACCCACACCCCGATCATCCCGGTCACCTATTGGAGCTTCCGGCTGATGATCGGCCTGGGCATGGCCGCGATCGGCGTCGCGGTGCTGCTGCTGTGGTTCCTGCGCAAGGGCCGGCTGCCACCCAACCACATCCTCTGGACGCTGCTGATGATCGCGATGACGCTGGGCCCGCTGTTCGGCAACTCGTTCGGCTGGATCTTCACCGAGATGGGACGCCAGCCCTGGCTGGTGTCGGGCGTCCTGCCCACCCTGGCCGGGATATCGCCGGGCGTGACGGCCACCGAGATGCTGATCAGCGTGATCGGCTACACCCTGCTGTACGGCGCGCTCGCGGTCGTCGAGGTGGGCCTGATGCTCAAGTACATCAGGCTCGGCCTGCCCGAGGTGGAACCCGTGGAACAGATAACCGACGATGACGACGTCTTGTCGTTCGCGTACTGAGAGGGGTGAGTGAGAGATGACCGTTGAACCCACCACCCTGCAGTTGCTCTGGTTCTGCCTGGTCGCGGTGCTGTGGATCGGCTTCCTGGTGCTCGAAGGCTTCGACTTCGGCGTCGGCATGCTGATTCCGCACCTGGGCCGCAACGACAAGGAGCGGCGTGTCCTGGTGAACACCATCGGTCCGCTCTGGGACGGCAACGAGGTGTGGCTGATCACCGCCGGCGGCGCCATGTTCGCCGCCTTCCCCGGCTGGTACGCGACGCTGTTCTCGGCGATGTACATGCCGTTCTTCCTGATCCTGGTCGCCCTGATCATCCGCGGCCTGGCCTTCGAGTACCGGGCCAAGCGGCCCGAGCAGAGCTGGAAGTACCGCTGGGATCGCGGCGCATCGATCGGCTCGTTCATGGTGGCGCTGATCTTCGGCATCGGCTTCTCGAACTTCGTGATCGGCATGCCTGTCGACGTGGCGGAGGGCCGCGCGAGCGTGCACGTCTTCACCGGCGGCTTCTGGTCGTTGTTCCACCCGTTCGCCGTGCTCGGTGGCGTGGTCTTCGTGGCTCTCTTCCTGTTCCACGGCGCGATCTTCATCGCGCTGAAGACCCGCGGCGAGATCCATCAGCGGGCCAAGGCGTTCGCCGCGCGGATCGGCCTGGGCGTGATCGGCGGCGGCGGCGCCTGGCTGCTGTGGTCGAACCTCGCCTACGGCATCGGGGTGTCGGGCTGGATCCTGGCGCTGGTGGCCGCCGGCGGACTGGTGCTGGCCTGGTACATGGTGCGGATCGACCGGGACGGCTGGGCGTTCGTCGGCACCGCGGTGGCGACCGCGGTGATCGCCATCGGCATCTTCCTGCGGATGTTCCCCGACCTGGGCTTCGACAACTCGGCCGCCTCGCAGCCGCTGAACATCGTCACGGCGTCCGCCAGCCCGATGACGCTGGGCATCATGACCTGGACGGCGGTGTTCTTCATCCCGATCGTGCTCGCCTACCAGGCCTGGACCTACTGGGTGTTCCGCCGGCGGCTGAGCACCAAGAACATCCCGGACGACCACCCGGAACCGGCGCCGATCGCGTGACCTCCGGCCCGGCATCCCCCCGCACGCCCGCTATCCCCCTCCCTCACCATCTCGGCCCTGCCGTATGCGGGAGGGCGGAGATGGTCAGGGAGGGCACTGGCGGGCGGGGCGAGGAGCGGCGGCGCGTGCACCGATGCCCGAGGAGGGCCGGGTGAGCACGGCGATCGGCATCGGGGTCTCCCGCCGGGGGCCGCTCGATCCGCGGCTGTTGCGGCGCGGGCGCGCCACGCTGGGCTATCTGATCGCCGGGGTGGCCGTCGGCTCGGCGACCGCGGTGCTGACCATCGTCCAGGCCTGGGCGCTGAGCTCGGCGCTGGGCGAGATCTTCGAGGCCCACGCGCTCGGCGTCCTGGGCGTGGTGGTGCCGGTGCTGGTGGCCGTGTTCGCCGGCAAGGCGGT
This sequence comes from uncultured Micropruina sp., assembly GCA_937863965.1. GTDB lineage: Bacteria > Actinomycetota > Actinomycetes > Propionibacteriales > Propionibacteriaceae > Micropruina. The sequence goes on along the minus strand of CALMIQ010000310.1, from coordinate 2,436 downwards.
GCTGGCCTGGCTCAACCAGTGGCTGGCGCAGCGCGCCTCGGCGGCGGTCAAGTCGCGGCTGCGGCGCGACGTGCTGGCGGCCCGGCTGGCCGACCCGGTGCGGCCGGAGCCGTCGACGGCGTCCCTGGTCACGCTGCTCACCCAGGGCCTGGACGCCCTGGACGGCTACTACTCCAAGTACCTGCCGCAGCTCGTGCTGGCGGTGACGGTGCCGCTGATCATCGGGATCGCCATCCTGACCGCCGACTTCACCTCGGCCTTCATCGTGGCGGCCACCCTGCCGCTGATCCCGATCTTCATGGCGCTGGTGGGCTGGACCACGCAGGCCCGGACGCGGAAACGCTGGCGGGTGCAGACCCGGCTGGCCGGGCACTTCGCCGACCTGGTCGCCGGCCTGCCCACCCTGCAGGTGTTCGGACGCGCCCGCGCCCAGGCCGAGGGGCTGCGCCGTTCGGAGGCGGCGCACCGCCGCGAGACCATGGGGACGCTGCGGGTGTCGTTCCTGTCGGCGCTGATCCTGGAACTGCTGGCCAGCCTGTCGGTGGCGATCGTCGCGGTGGCGATCGGCTTCCGGGTGGTCTTCCACGAGGTCGACCTGACCACCGCGTTCTTCGTGCTGATCCTGGCCCCCGAGGTGTACCTGCCGGTGCGCCAGGTCGGCGTCCACTACCACGACGCAGCCGACGGCATGGCCGCCGCCGAATCCGCCTTCGCCATCATCGAGAGCGCCGAGAACCGTCCCTCGGCGAGGCCGCCGGTCGAGCCCCCGTCGGTCCGACCCCGGCCGGTCGAGCTCGTCGAGACCCCATCGAACGGACTCGGCGACACCGCCCGACCTGGTTCCGACGCACTCGGCGACACCGACCGACCTGGTTCCGACGAACTCGATCCACGGGGGTTGGAACTCCTCCGGGTCACCGGCCTCACCGTCAGCTACCCCGGGGCCGCGACCCCCGTCCTGGACGACGTCGACCTCACCGTGCGCAGCGGGGAGCTGGCGGTGATCACCGGCACCACCGGCGCGGGAAAGACCACCCTGCTGCACGCCCTGATGGGTTTCGTCACCCCGAGCGCGGGCACCATCGTGCTGCGCGCCCGGGTCGCCTGGGTGGCGCAGAACCCGGGCATGATCAACGGAACCATCGCCGACAACGTCCGGCTGGGGGCCCCGGATGCCGCTGACGCCGACGTCCGGCACGTCCTGAGGCTTGCGGGCGGGGCCAGCCTCGACCCCGCGCGGGGGGTCGGCGACGACGGCGAGGGACTGTCCGCCGGGGAACGACGCCGGGTCGCGGTCGCCCGGGCCATCCTCAGGGTCACCCGCGGCGAGGCCGAGCTGCTGGTGCTGGACGAGCCCACCGCGGGCCTGGACGCCGCCACCGAGACCGCATTGCTGGACGCCCTGGCCGGGCTGGGGGTGACCATCCTGGCGGTCTCCCACCGCCCGGCCGTGATCGCCCGCGCCGACCGCGTCCTCCACCTCGGGTAGACGTCCCCGGCCACCCCGCCCCCCGACCGTTCAGGGCTCGTTTCGTTGGCGCGCCCTGAGCGGCCGTGGCGAGCGCCTCCTCGGACGGTGTGCGGCAGGCCCGGGTGTGGCCGGATCAGGTCCGGGCCCACCAGGTGAGCATCGTGCCGGCGCTGTCGCCGTCGGAGACCGCCTCGATGAAGAAGCGCTGCTTGCTGAACGTCCAGGCGACCCGGCCGGTGCCGTCCTTGGCGTTGGCGGAGCCGAGCTTGCCGTTGATCTGCTTGGGCGTGTCGGTGTACCACCAGTTGGTGTGCGCCGGGGGGTTCTTCCAGTTCTTTCCGAGCTTGCTCTTGGCGACTCCGGCCCGGGAGAAGAAGGAATCCATCAGCGCGGTCAGGTCCTTGCTGTCGTTCGCCCAGCGCATGCTGACGGTCGCCGTGCCCTTGAGCTTGCCGCGCGCGTTGGCGGAGCAGACGAAGGCGTCCCGCTGCCGGTCGCCGTCGTCCAACCGGCAGGTGTCGGTGCGGACGAACGGACGCAGGTAGACCGCCCATTCGCACTGGGTCCGGCTGAGATCGGGGCTGCAGGACGCCGTCGCGCTGCCCGAGGGCTGCGCGCTCGCGCTGGCGCTGGCCGACGGGTCGGTCGAGGGCGGCGCGCTGGGGGTGATCAGCACCGACGGGGTCGCGCTCGCGCTGGGCTGCGCCGGCGTGGAGATCTCCGTGCTGGGCACCGGGGTGGCGGTGCCGCCCGGGCGCAGGAAGAGGAACCAGGCCACCAGGCCGAGCACCACGACGCCGGCGACGACGCCGATCACCACCGGCAGCGCGTTCCGGCCGCCACCGGACGGCGGGGGCGGCGGAGCCCCGAAACCACCGCCGGACGGCGGCGCACCGAAGTTGCCACCCGGCGGCGGCGCACCGAAACCGCCACCCGGCGGCGGCGCACCATAGTTGTCACCGGGA
>CALMIQ010000309.1 GCA_937863965.1 uncultured Micropruina sp. | reverse complement strand
GGTTGCGGCGCCGGCGGGAGCGCCGGCCGTTGCCGAAGTCGTCGTCGTCGCGGGACTGCGCGCGCTCGTTCTGCTGCGGACGCGGGTCGGCGACCGGCTCGGGCGCCTCGGCGCGGCTCTCGCTCGCCTCGGCGGCGGCCGTGTCGTTGCCGTCACCCCCGCCGCGGTTGCGCCGGCGCCGTCCGCGCTCGCCCTGCAGGGCGTCCAGCCGGGCGGCCACGTCATCGGTGGCGTCGCCGTTGAGCGCGGCCTCCCCGGCCGCGGCCTCGCGGGGCGCGGCGGACGCCTCGGCGGCGGACGCCTCGGCGGCGGATGCCGCGGCGGACGCAGCCGCGGAGTCGGACGCGGGTGCCTCGCTGCGCTCGCGCGTCCGGCGGCGCGGCGCGGGCTGCTCGCCACCGGCCTCGGCCTTGGGCGCGGGCGAGCCGCCGCTCTGCGCGGTCCGGATCGCCTCGATCAGCTGGCTCTTGCGCATCGCGCCGGTGCCCTTCAGGCCGAGGGAGGCGCCGAGTTGCTTCAACTCCGGAAGCAGCATCGCGGTGAGCCCCTTGCCCTGAGTCGGAGCGGCGGCTTCGATCGTGTCGGTCACGTAGGTCCTTTCGGAACATCCGGACGGGTGTGGGTCACCGGCGTTCGGACAAGCATGGTGGGGAGTGCGAATGACTCCGAGTACAGATCGCGGACGTGTCCATCTGCGCTACGGCCAGTGATGAAGGGAATCCTCGACGAGTGTTATCGTCCCGCCCGACCTGTCGGGGGCGATGGCTGAAAAGTACAGCGCGCATTCACTGTAGCACTGCATCGCTCGAATCCTGATAACGGCCCCGCCGGCGCGGCTATTCCCGCCGTCGGGGCTCACGCGGCGACGGCGTCCCGGGTGCGCAGCTGGGCCTGGGCCCGGCGGCGATCCCGCCCCCACGGCGTGTAGGCGGCGATCACGCAGGCGATCAGGATGCCCACCCCGGCGTAGACGCCCAGGTTGTCGACCAGCATGTGCAGCGGCGGGTAGGTCAGCTCGACGTCGTTGTCCCCCGGGAGCAGCTTGAACGGGGCGAACGCCGTCCAGATCGAGTAGAGCAGGCCGGGCACGGTGATGTAGACCGGCAGCCGCCGGTTGCGCAGCAGCTCGATGCCGAAGGGCACGATCCACACGTAGTGGTGCGACCACGAGATCGGCGAGGCGAGCAGGCTGGTGAGTCCGGCCAGACACAGCGCCAGCGGCACCTCGCCGGCCCGGTGCATCAGCACCGCGGCCGTCACGCCGAGGACGGCCACCAGCGCGGCCAGCACCAGGCCGCCCCGGCTCGCCTCGCCCATCAGCCGGGTCCACACCCCCAGCACCGACTGGTTGGTCTTGAAGACGATGCCGGTGTTCAGCCCGGAGTCGCCCGACAGCAGCCGGCCCCAGTAGGTCATCGAGGGGCCCCACAGCACCACCAGTCCGATCAGCGTGCAGGCCAGGAAGGACAGGAAGCTGATGATGCCGGCCCTGCGCTTGCCGGCGAAGAAGTTGTAGACCGCGACGACGGCCGGGGTGAGCTTGACCGCGGTCGCCACGCCGGTCAGCCAGCCCTCGGGCAGCAGCCGCCGGCGGAACACCGTGGGCCCGGGCATCGAGTCCAGCACGGCGGCGGTGACCAGGAAGATCGCCACCTGGCCGAAGCCGAGGGTCTCGCGGACCGGTTCGACCAGCCACACGATCGCGGCGGTCGACAGGCTGAGCTGCCAGCCGGTCAGCCCGAGCCGGTACAGCATCGCCATCAGGCAGGCCACGTTCAGCGCCAGCCAGAGCATCTGCGCCACCGCGGGCGGCACCACGGCGAACGGCACGGCGAGCAGCGCCGGGAACGGCGGATAGATCCACGGCAGCCAGGCCTCGACGTTGTAGAAGTCGCCGCCGGCCAGCACCAACTCGCCGGTGCGCCGGTACACGTCGAGGTCGATCATGGCCGGTGCCCACGGCTCGAAGGTGCCACCGGGGATGGTCGTGCCACCGGCGTACAGCGCGGCCAGCACGGGCGCCAGGGCGAGCAGCAGCACGTAGCCGATCCGAACGGGGAGGCTCCTCACCCGCGCAAGTTAACCACCCGCCGCCAGCACCGCAGGTTCCCTCGCCGGGTGGCGGTCGAGGTCACCCGCCGTCGCCCTCGAGGAGGCCGACTTCGAGGCCGGCGAGCTCCGCGGCCCTCAGGAAGGCCTCCTGCAGCTCGGCATACGTCCTGGTCACCGGGAACTGCGGGAATTCGGCGATCACATTGGCCGGCGGCCGGAACAGGATGCCGGCATCGGCCTCGGCAAGCATCGCCGTGTCGTTGTAGGAGTCACCTGCGGCGATCACCCGGTAGTTCAGCTCGTGGAACCGCTGGACGGCCGCCCGCTTCTGATCGGGCATCCGCAGCGCGTAGTCGACGATCCGGTCGCCGTCGATCACCAGCTTGTGGCACAGCAGCGTGGGGTGCCCGAGCTTGGCCATGAACGGCATGCCGAACTCGTAGAAGGTGTCGGAGAGGATGATCAGCTGGAACCGCTCCCGCAGCCAGGCGACCATCTCGACCGCTCCGGGCATCGGGTCCAGGGTGCCGATCACCCGCTGGATCTCGGTCAGCGTCAACCCGTGGGCGTCCAGCAGGTCGAGCCGGTACCGCATCAGCACGTCGTAGTCGGGTTCATCGCGGGTGGTCCGGCGCAGTTCGTCGATGCCGGTGGCCTCGGCGACGGCGATCCAGACCTCCGGGATCAGCACCCCTTCCAGGTCGAGGCAGGCCAGGTGCACGAGTCAGCCCTCGACCCGCATCAGCGCGATCTCGCCGCGGACGTCCGGCAGGGCCTGCAGGTCCTCGACCGCGGCCCGCATGTCGCCCACCTTGGCCGCATGGGTGAGGATCGCCAGCTTGGCGCCCTGGCCGATCGGACGGTTCGGCTCGCTCTCCTGCCGGACGGCCTGGATCGACACCTGGTAGCGGGCGAACGCGGCCGCGATCCGGGCCAGCACGCCCGGTTCGTCCTCGACGCTCAGCGAGACGTAGAACCGGGACGGCACCTGCCCCCGCGGGGTGATCGGACGCGCCGAGTAGGACGACTCCCCCGGCCCGGACGCCCCGCGCACCCGGTTGCGGGCCGCGGTCACCACGTCGCCGAGCACCGCGGACGCGGTCGGCGAACCGCCCGCGCCGGGGCCCATGAACATCAGCTGGCCGGCGTGCCGGGACTCGATGAAGACGGCGTTGAACGCGCCGGAGACGTTCGCCAGCGGGTGGTTCGACGGCACCATCGTGGGGTGCACGCCGACCGAGATCGAGCCGTCCGGCGCCAGCGCGCAGCGGGCCAGCAGCTTGATCACGTAGCCGAGCTCCTGGGCGGTGGAGACGTCGGAGGGGGTGATCTTGGTGATCCCCTCGCAATCGACGTCGTCGAGCTTGACCCGGCTGTGGAAGGCCAGGCTGGCCAGGATGGCGGCCTTGGCGGCGGCGTCCAGGCCCTCGACGTCGGCGGTCGGGTCCTCCTCGGCGAAGCCCAGCCGCTGCGCCTCGGCCAGCACCTCGTCGAAGGACGACCCCTCGGTGTGCATCTTGTCGAGGATGAAATTCGTGGTGCCGTTGACGATGCCCTTCACGGCGGTCACCTCGTCGCCGACCAGGGATTCGCGTAGCGGGCGGATGATCGGGATGGCGCCGGCCACGGCGGCCTCGAAGTACAGGTCGACGCCCGACTCCGCGGCGGCGGTGTACAGGGTGGCGCCGTCCTGGGCGAGCAGCTGCTTGTTGGCGGTGATCACCGAGGCCCCGTTGGCCAGCGCGGCCAGGATCAGGGTGCGGGCCGGCTCGACGCCGCCCATCACTTCGATGACCAGGTCGATGCCCTTGCGTCCGACGAGTTCCAGGGCGTCGTCGGTGAGCAGCTCACGGTCGATGCCGGGGCGTTCCTTGGTCAGCGTGCGCACCGCGATGCCGACCAGCTCGAGCCGGCGTCCGATCCGGGCCTGGAACTCGTCGGCGTTGTCCAGCAGCAGCCGGGCCACCTCCGAACCCACCACTCCGCAGCCCAGCAGGGCCACCTTGAGCGGTTTGGCTGGTGTCATCGCATTTCCCCATTTCTCGGTTGTCGCAGGGTTTCTGTCGTCCGGGTCACGTTCTCAGGCGCCGACGTCCAGGGCGAGCAGGTCGTCCAGGGTCTCACGTCGCAGCAGGGTCGTGATCCGCCCATCGGCGACGGCCACCACGGGCGGGCGCGGAACGTGATTGTAGTTGCTGGCCATCGATCGGCTGTAGGCGCCGGACGCCGGCACGGCGATCAGATCTCCGGGCTCCACGTCATCGGGCAGGAATTCGTCCCGCACCAGGATGTCGCCGCCCTCGCAGTGCTTGCCGACCACCCGGGCCAGCACGGGGCCGGCGGCGCTGGCCCGGTTGGCCAGCGTCGCGGAGTATTCGGCGGCGTAGAGGGCGGGCCGGATGTTGTCGCTCATCCCGCCGTCGACGGAGATGTAGCGGCGCGAATGGCCGCCGCCGATCTCGACGGTCTTCACGGTGCCGACGGTGTACAGCGCGGTGCCGGCGGGGCCGCAGATCGCCCGGCCGGGCTCGACCGACATGGTCGGCACCCGTAGGCCGAAGCCGCGGCACTCGTGCTCGACGATGGCGCGCAGGCCGGCGGCCAGCTCTTCGGGCGTGGCCGGGGTGTCCTCCTTGATGTAGGAGATGCCGAAGCCGCCGCCGAGATCCAGTTCGCCCAGCTCGGTGCCGGTGGCCTCCTTGAACTGGGCGATCAGCTTCAGCGTCCGGCGGGCGGCCACCTCGAAGCCGTTGGTGTCGAAGATCTGCGAGCCGATGTGGCTGTGCACGCCGCGCAGGTGCAGGTGGGGGCTGTGGTGGCTGCGGACCAGCGCGACCAGCGCTGCGCCGCCGTTGATCGAGAAGCCGAACTTCTGGTCCTCGTGGGCGGTGGCGATGTACTCGTGGGTGTGCGCCTCGACGCCGGTGGTCACCCGGATCATCACCTCGGCGACCGTGCCCAGTTCGGCGCACAGCCGCTCCAGCCGGGAGATCTCGTGGGAGGAGTCGACGATGATCCGGCCCACCCCGGCGAGCAGCGCCGCGCGCAGTTCGTCGTCGCTCTTGTTGTTGCCGTGCATGCCGATCCGCGCCGGATCCATGCCGCCGCGCAGCGCCACCGCCAGTTCGCCGCCGGAGCAGACGTCCAGGCCGAGGCCCTCCTCGCTGATCCAGCGGGCGACGGTGGTGCACAGGAAGGACTTGCCGGCGTAGAACACCTGCCAGTCGCCGAACGCCTCGCGCCAGCGCCGCGCGCGGGCGCGGAAATCGGCGGCGTCGATCACGTAGACCGGGCTGCCGACCTCGTCCACGATGGACGCCGCGGTGCGGCCCGCGATCTCCACCTCGCCGGCGTCGTTCCGCGTCGCGTTCATGCTCCACAGCGCCTTGGTCAGGGCATTCACGTCATCGGGACGGGTCAGCCACTGAGGGGCGGGCGAGGTCGCATCGGCATGGATCGAGCCGGCGACGTGCATGTGGGTCATAGCGCCCCACTGTGCCAGAACGGCCCCCGCCGGCCCGGCCCGCTCCGGCCGCTGGACGCCGCCCGCGGCCCGGGTCAGCGGCTGCGGACGGTCACCTCCAGGCGGTCGGCGACCTGCGCGAGCCGCAGGGCGGCGGGCTCGGCGACCGCCTTGCCATCGGCGCGCACGGTGATCGTGCCGCAGGCCGCGCCCAGGCAGCTGCGATCGAAGCGGACGCCCCACAGCACGAAGAACTGACCCAGCGTGACGTCGGTGGCGCCGCGTCCCTCCAGCCAGACCACGCCCGAGTCGTCGTGGGTGTGCGCCGGCCCCTGCAGGGCCCGCGGCCGGTCCATCCCGATGTAGGGCACCAGCGGGACGCCGGCCCCGTCCACGGTCAACCTGAGCGTGAAGCGGCGCTGGTTGGTGGTGTCGTCCAGCCGGGACGGCTCCAGCCCGGCCGCCTGGATCTGTGCCAGACCGTCCCGCGGCGCCGGCCAGGGCGGCGGCGTCGTCCGCAGCACGGGATCGCCGGGAACGGAGCGTCCGGCGCACGCGGTGAGCAGCACCGCGACCAGCAGCGCCAACACCCGGCAGACACCTCGCATGGGCCCGAGGGTAGCGGCGCTCCGCCCGATCCGATTGGGTGGGCGCCGTCTCGATGCGCTACAGTCGTGGCCGGTCCGATGGCCCGGGCCCCCGTAGCTCAGGGGATAGAGCGCCGCCCTCCGGAGGCGGGTGCGCAGGTTCGAATCCTGCCGGGGGCGCCAGCGATCCCGCACCTGATCAGGTGCGGGATCCTCGCTTTTCCGGACGCCGTGGGGCGGCGCCGGTCAACCCCAGTTGGCGGCCTTGGTCAGGCAGAACGGGTGCCCGTCGGGGTCCTGCAGCACGATCCAGCCGCCGGCCGCATCGGACGGCTGCGGCTCCGCCCGGCGGGCTCCCAGCGCGATCAGCCGGTCGGCCGCGGACTCCAGGTCGTCGACCGCCAGGTCCAGGTGGAATTGCTTCGTCCCGGCCGGATTGGGCCAGGCCGGCGGCTGCCAGTCCTCGACCCGGCCGAAGCCGAGCCGCTGGCCCGCCCCGGTGACCAACCCGTAGTCGTCGCCCGCATGCGCCAGTTCCCAGCCCAGGGCGGCGGCCCAGAACGTGGCCTCCGCCGCCGGATCGGCGCAGTCGATGGTGACCATGGCCAGGGCGGCCGGAGCTTCGTCGGTCATCGTCTTCTCCCTCCTCGGTTCGCTTCCACGTTCGTACACTCGCACGGGTGACGGCTAGTACGAACGCGACAGGGCAGCTGCCCGCCTCCAAGGGCCTGCTGCGGCCCGAGGAATTCGCGCGGCTGGTGCGCTTCGGCGAGGTGGTCCCTTCCGGACCGACCGCCGAATGGGTGGAGCGGGTCTGGTCGACCGCCTGGGACCTGCCCGCGGGCGTCACCCGGACCACCTCGCTGATCCCGCATCCCTCGATCGACCTGACCGCCGAGCGGGGCGGGCTGGCGCGCGCCGGCGGCCGCGGCGACGGCGTCTGGCTGACCGGGGTGGTGACGACCAGGTTCGACGTCGCCCTGACCGGGAGCGGGGGTGCGGCCGGGATCAAATTCCATCCCGGCGGCTTCACCGCCTGGTGCGGGGTGTCCGCCGCCCGGCTGACCGATCGGGTGCTGCCCGCCGCGTCGCTGCTCGCGGGGGCCGAGGCGCTGCGCGAGCTCCCCGCGGACGCCCACGCCGCCGCCCCCGCGCTGCTGGACTTCGTCGAAGCCCGGGCCGCGGACGCCGAACCGGTGCCGGCGCGGCTGCGGCAGGCGCTGGCCCTCGTCCAACGCCCGGCGGTGACCAGGGTGGACGACCTGGCCGAACACTGCGGATGCTCGATCCGCAGCCTGCAGCGCCTCCTCCGCCGCTATGTGGGCGTCGGCCCCAAGTGGCTGATCCGACGGCAGCGGATGCACGACGCCGTCGCGGCCCTGGACGCCGGCACCACCGAGACGCTCGCCGAGCTGGCCACCCGGCTCGGCTGGTACGACCAGAGCCAGTTCGCCCGGGACTTCACCCGCCTGGTCGGCGTGTCGCCGGCGTCCTACCGCGACCGGTCCTGCGCGACCGCTGAACCGCCGCGGCGACCCTCCGCGATCGGCTCTGAGCGAAACCGATGACATGTCAGGCTCGACACCCGGCCGGTTGGTTCCGCCGCCTGCCCAGTCTTAGTAGCATCGATGGCGTGCAGGCATTGCTGCCTGCAGACGAAACGGAAGAAGGCGATCGTGCCCCTCGCGCCCGAGAATCTCACGGCGACCAACCAGCAGACTGATGAATTCGGCGCCAACGACTGGTTGATCGATGAGATGTACCAGGCATACCGGGAGGATCCCGAGTCGGTCGATCCGCGGTGGCAGCAGTTCTTCGCCGAGCGGGCCGCGAGCGTGGCCAACGGCAGCGAACCCGGACGGCCGGCGCCCACCGCGCCCCCCGCCCCGGCCGACGGAAGCCCCGCGCCGGCGGCGAGCACCGTCGCCGCCCCGGACGCCGAACCCGCCGGTCCCGCCGAGTCCGCCGAATCCCCGGCGCCGGCCCCGAAGCCCGAGCAGCGGGCGGTCACCGAGCCGTCCGAGTCCTACACCCTGGTGGCCGACGCGCCTCCGAGCCGGACGCCCGCGGCCAAGCCCGCCGCGGCCGCCGCCGAGTCGGTCCCTCCCGCGCAGCCGGCGGCCGCGGAACGTCCGGCGACGGTGGAATCCAGCGCGTCGGCGCGCCACGATCTGGCGCCGGAATCCCCCGGATCGGGAATGGGCCTGTCGGCCAACCGGCCCAGCCTGGTCGTCCGCAGCGAGGCCGCTTCCGAGCCGACCCGCACCCAGCTCAAGGGTGCGCCGATGCGCACGGCGCGCAACATGGACGCCTCGCTGGCCATGCCGACCGCCACCTCGGTGCGCAACGTGCCGATGAAGCTGGCCATCGATCAGCGCCAGATGGTGAACGCGCATCTCGCCCGCACCACCGGCGGCAAGGTGTCCTTCACCCACCTGATCGGCTACGCCATGGTGCAGGCGCTCAAGCGGGTGCCCGCGATGAACAGCGCCTACGAGGAGGTCGGCGGCAAGCCGTTCCTGGTCGAGCCGAACACGATCAACCTCGGGCTGGCCATCGACCTGCCGCGCCCGGACGGCGGCCGTCAGCTCCTGGTGCCCAACATCAAGGGCTGCGAGAACCTCAACTTCGGCCAGTTCTGGGCCGCCTACGAGGCGGTCGTCCGCAAGGCCCGCGCCGGCAAGCTGGAGGTCTCCGACTTCCAGGGCACCACCGCGACCCTGACCAACCCGGGCGGCATCGGCACCAGCCACTCCGTCCCCCGGCTGATGGCCGGCCAGGGACTGATCCTCGGCGTCGGCTCGATCGACTACCCGCCCGAGTTCCAGGGCTCCTCGCAGCGCCGGATCACCGACGCCGGGGTGTCGAAGGTGACCACGCTGACCTCCACCTACGACCACCGCATCATCCAGGGCGCGCAGTCCGGCGAGTTCCTCAAGGTGATCCACGAACTGCTGCTCGGCAAGCACGGCTTCTACGACGAGATCTTCGCCTCGCTGCGCATCCCGTATGCGCCGATCCGCTGGGCGCAGGACGTCAGCGCCGAGCGTCCGGGACAGATCCCGAAGTCGGCCCGGGTGTTCTCGCTGATCGCCGCCTACCGGCAGTTCGGCCACCTGATGGCCGACATCGATCCGCTGGAGTACCGGCAGCGTTCCCATCCCGAGCTCACCCTGGAGTACCACGGCCTGACCCTGTGGGACCTGGATCGCGAGTTCCCGGTCGGCAATTTCGGCGGCCACGACGGCGAGATCATGACGCTGCGCGACATCCTGGCGACCCTGCGGGGCTCCTACTGTCGCAGCATCGGCATCGAGTACATGCACATCCAGGACAACGAGCAGCGGGCCTGGATCCAGAAGCGGGTGGAGGTGGCGCACGCCCCCTGGCCGCGCGACGAGCACCTGCGCATCCTGGACCGGCTGAACGAGGCCGAGATCTTCGAGACCTTCCTGCAGACCAAATTCGTCGGCCAGAAGCGGTTCAGCCTCGAGGGCGGCGAGTCCACCATCGTGCTGCTGGACGAGCTGTGCGATCAGGCGGCCAACGCCGGCCTGGACGAGGTGTGCATCGGCATGCCGCACCGGGGCCGGCTGAACGTGCTGGCCAACATCGTCGGCAAGAGCTACGGCCAGATCTTCAAGGAGTTCGAGGGCAACGTCGACCCGCGGCTCGCGCAGGGCACCGGCGACGTCAAGTACCACCTGGGCGCCGAGGGCCGGTTCACCGCCCTGTCCGGAAAGACGATCAAGACCTCGGTGGCCGCGAACCCCAGCCATCTCGAGGCGGTCGACCCGGTGCTGGAGGGCATCGCCCGGGCCAAGCTCGACCAGCTCACGGGCGTCGACGGCTACCCGGTGTTGCCGATCCTGCTGCACGGGGACGCGTCCTTCGCCGGGCAGGGCGTGGTGTACGAGACGCTGCAGATGAGCCAGCTGCGTCCGTACAAGACCGGCGGCACCATCCATGTGGTGGTCAACAACCAGGTCGGCTTCACCACCGCGCCGCTGGATTCGCGCACCTCGGTCTACTGCACCGACGTCGCGAAGACCATCCAGGCGCCGATCTTCCACATCAACGGCGACGACCCCGAGGCCTGCGCCCGGATCGCGCAGCTCGCGTTCCAGTACCGGCAGCGGTTCAACAAGGACGTCGTGCTGGACGTGGTCTGCTACCGGCGCCGCGGCCACAACGAGGGCGACGACCCGAGCTTCACCCAGCCGCGGATGTACGACCTGATCGAGCAGAAGCGCAGCGTCCGCAAGCTCTACACCGAGGCGCTGATCGGCCGTGGCGACATCAGCACCGAGGACGCCGAGGCGGTGCTGACCCGCTTCCGGGACGGCCTGGAGAGCGTCTTCAAGCAGGCCCGCGAGGAGCCCGAAGAGGACGACGGCTACCGCCGGGTGCCCTACTACCCGCCGAAGCTGGGCAAGACCCAGGGCACCACGATCACCGCCGAGACGATGGCCAAGGTGGCCCGGGCGCACGTCACCTTCCCCGAGGGTTTCGCCGTGCACTCCAAGGTGCTGCCCCAGTTGCAGCGGCGCGCCGACGGCATCACCAACGGCCCGATCGACTGGGCGACCGCCGAGCTGCTGGCCTTCGGCTCGCTGCTGTTGGAGGGACGCCCGGTGCGGCTGGTCGGCCAGGACACCCGGCGCGGCACCTTCGTGCAGCGGTTCGCGGCGGTGATCGACCGGAACACCGCCGAGAGCTACGTCCCGCTCAACCACCTGGCACCCGACCAGGGCACCTTCCAGGTCTACGACTCGCTGCTCAGCGAGTACGCGTCGATGGGCTTCGAGTACGGCTATTCGGTGGCCGCACCGGACGCCCTGGTCTGCTGGGAGGCCCAGTTCGGCGACTTCGCCAACGGCGCGCAGACCATCGCCGACGAGTTCATCGCCTCCGGCAACGCCAAGTGGACCCAGAAGTCGGGCGTCGTGCTGCTGCTGCCGCACGGCTACGAGGGTCAGGGCCCCGATCACTCCTCGGCACGGATCGAGCGCTGGCTGCAGCTGTGTCACGAGGGCGCCCTGGCGGTGTGCCAGCCGTCCACGCCGGCCAGCTACTTCCACCTGCTGCGCACCCACGCCTACGTGAACTGGCACCGTC
>CALMIQ010000308.1 GCA_937863965.1 uncultured Micropruina sp. | reverse complement strand
ACCTGGGCCACCTACGCGCGCTGCCACGACGACATCGGCTGGGCGATCTCGGACGCCGACGCCCGCGGCGCCTACCTGGAGGGCCACACCCACCGGGTTTTCCTGGCCGAGTTCTACGCCGGGCTGTATCCGGGCTCGTTCGCCCGCGGCCTGGTCTTCCAGCACAACCCGGTCAACAACGACCGCCGGATCAGCGGATCGCTGGCCAGCCTGGCCGGGCTGGAGGCGTCCCTGGAGGCCGGGGACGACGGCCAGCTGGCCGATGCGATCGCCCGGATCAACCTGCTGCACACCTTCATCCTCGGCTTCGGCGGTGTGCCGCTGCTGTACATGGGCGACGAGATCGGCGCGCTGAACGACCACGGCTACCTCGACGATCCGGCGCACGCCGCCGACAACCGGTGGGTGCACCGGCCGCGGATGGACTGGGACGCCGTGGCCGCCGCCGCTGCCGACCCGGGGACGCCGGGCGGACGCATCCTGGCCGGGCTGCAGCACACCATCGGGGTGCGCCGCGGCCTGCCGCACCTGCACGCGTCCATCGAGTCGCGGGTGCTGCCCAGCCCCGACTCGCGGGTGCTGCTGCTCACCCGCGACCATCCCGAGGGGATGCTGATCGAGGTCTACAACTTCAGCGAGGACGTCGTCGAGCTGCCGACCTACCTGCTCCGCGATCGGCTGGGCGACATCGCGGTGGAGCGGATCGGCGGCTACGACTACTCGCTCGACCCCGAGACGATCCGGATCCGCCCGTACCAGCCGCTGTGGCTGACCGCCGGCTGAGCCGAGCGGCCATGCCGGCGCCGGCTCGGCGAGTTCGGGCATCGGCGAGCAGACCAGCGAGGAGACGCCTGTGCACCCAGCCGACCGACCCGGCGCCGAGCGCGAGCTGGACCCGGCCGTCTTCGCCTCCGTCGACCGCCCGGCCGATGCGGCACGCCGATGGCTCACGGCGCAGTTCGATCGGCAGGCCGCCGAGGGTGAGCCGGGCGCCCTGGCCGCCGAGCAACGCGCCGATCTGGTGCAACTGCTCAGTAGCACGTGGTGGCGTGCGGTCTTCGAGGACGACGCCGACGACGACGAGACGGACGCCGACGCGGCGGGCGCGCTGCTGCGGCGCGCCCTTCCGCCCGCCGTCCGCGCGGCGGCGCGACTCCCCCGCGGCGGCCTGATCCTGGCGCTCTATCTGCGCAACCTGGTGAACGACGCCTGGTTGATGGCCTGGGATCATGAACTGCTGGTCATCGCCATCGAGGCCTCCTGCGGGGCGGCGGACGACCTCCGGCACGGCAGCGCCGACGAACTCGACCGGCTGGGCTGGGCGCTGCTGCGGTTCATGCTGTGCGAGTTCCGGGTCGAGACGGCGCTGCTCACCGGGCGCCTGGAGGCGGTGGTCGAGCTGGCCGACGCCGCCGTCGCGGCGGTGGAGCCGATCGTCGCCGCCACCGCCGGCCTGGACGGCGGGGTCGCCCGCGGCGCGCTGCTGCGCGAGGCCACCAACGAGGCGATCTACTACCGCGCCGTCCGCGATACCGCGAACGTCGGCAGGCGGCTGTTCAAAGGCGACCGCCGCGATGCGAGCGCCGAGCTGGCCCGCGTCCGCGCGGACGTCGCCGCCGCCAGCTTCAACCCCATCGATGCCAGCGAACTGCGCGGGCACCTGACGGCGATCACCGCGCTCAACGCCGCCCGCGATCGCGACTGGCTGCACGTGGACGAGGGCCGCGTCCGGATCGTGTACCCCTTCGGCATCCGCACGACCGGCCACGACGACCCGATCGCCGTCGTCGAGACGTTGCGCCGACAGGCGGAGGAGCTACGGGTCGGCGGCGGCACGCTGGGCGGCCTACCGGTGGCCGACGTCCGCGGCCGCCTGGACCTGAGCAACGTCTGGCAGGGCACCGACGACTTCGGGCGCGGGTATCGCGGAGCCACGATCCTGCTCGGGGATCTCACGCTGGAGCGGCCGGGCGAGGGGCGTCCGCTCGAGGTCGTGGAGACCCGCGTCCAGCTGTCCCAGCTGGGCAACCACTCCATCGTGTTCGAGATCGCCCTGGAGGACGCCCCGGCGCACCGGGTCGCCCAGGCGATCCACCTGGCCACGCCCGTGTTCGGCGATCTGCACGAGATCGAGGGATCGCTGCGGATGCGCACCGCCACCGGTGCCACCGTGACGGGGCTTCCGGAGGTGGTCACCGGGCTGCTGGCCGCCATCCGTGGCCTGCTGGACGCCACCGGAGCCGTCGACGGATCCAACCTGGCGGCCCGCGAGGGATCGTTCGGGGTGATGGCGACGATCATCGGGGCGTCGCGGGAGGGCCCCGGGGGTCGCGCGCCGCTCACCCGGGCGACGGAACTGCTGGAGCTGTGGGGCATCCAGCCGCTCCTGCACCCGCTGCCGAGCGGGGCAGCGAGCACCGCGGACTGGGCGTTGTACGACCTGGACGCGGTCCGCACCTGGCCGCTGCTGCATCTGAACAGCGAGCTGCTCGCCTCCAACAGCAACGTCACGTTGCTGGCCAGCTTCGACTCGCCCGACTACGCGGTGCGCGAGGTCGAGAGTTACATCGGGTTCGCCCACAGCCTGCACGGCATGTACCAGGGCTGGCAGGACACCATCCGCTCCCATGTCGAGACCGTCGCCCAGTTGCTGCGCAGGGCGGTCGCGGTCGTCCCCGAGGCGGACGCGGCCGGGTCGGGCGGCACGGACGAGGTCTCCCACCGACGCGCGCGGGCGATCGCGGAGCTCGATGGCCTGGTGCGCGACATCGAGCGTGCCGAACTGGCGCTGCAGGCCTTCGTGCAGTCCAGCGACGCGATCATGCTCTTCATCGACTCGCCCGCAATCGTCACCGCGCCGCCGCTGCGCACCGATCTCGACACGATCCTCGCCTCGAACGGCTACTCGCGGCTGCGCGACGGGTTCACCCACGCCGTCCGCGACGTACTCGGGACCCGGCTGCAGCCGTTGCTGGAGGTGGTGCACCGGCGCATGGAGCAGACCTATGCCGCGGAGAGCGCGCGGCTCGAACGCGAGCGCCTGGAGGCCGAGTCGGCCGCCAACCAGCGCACCGACCGGGTGTTCGACGTGCTCGGCATCGTCTTCACCGTGATCGGCTTCTCGGGGCTCGCCTCGGTGCTCCAGGCCGGCCATCCGGACTGGGACGGCGGGGTCGCGTGGTGGCTGGTCGTGGCGATCCTGGTGCTGGCCGGCGGCTCCGGCGTCCTGCTGTCGGTGCTGCCCAGGCTCACCGGCCGACGGCGTCCGCACTCGTCATCCTCGAAAGGGCCGGAGGCGTCATGATCCATCCCGTCACGGACGCCGGCGCACTGGCGCGGCTCTACACCGAGATCCTGGAACCCAGCTTCCCGCCGTCCGAACTGGTCACCCGGGACGATTTCGTCGAGGGCGCCGCCTCGGGCGTGCTCGACGTGCTCGCCGCCTCGGAAGGCGACGCCTACCTGGGCGCCGTCGTGGGCGAGCGGTACGGCGGCGCGTTCCTGGTCGACTGGCTCGCCGTCGGCGGTGCGCGCCGCGGCGGCGGCACCGGCGCGGCCCTGGTGGCCGCCGGCGTCGCCCGCTGGCTGGCCCGACCCGGCGTCCTCGTCGTGCTCGCCGAGATCGAGCGGCCGGACATGTTCGCGACCCATGCCCAGTACGGAGATCCCGCCCGGCGGCTGGCCTTCTACGAGCGTCAGGGCGCGACCCTGCTCGACCTGCCGTACTACCAACCACCCATCGACGAGGGCCTGCCACGGGTGCGCAACCTGCTGCTCGCCGTGCTGGCCGCGCGCAATCCCGCTCCCCCGCCGCGCGTCCTCGACCCGGGCGAGATCGCCGCGGTGCGTGCCGTCCTGCTCGGAACCATGGGGACACCGGACGACGCCGAGACCGCGCGCGTGTACGACACCCTCGACGATCCGGCCGGCCTGCGGCTGCTCCCGCTCGCGGACTACGCCCGCGTCCCGCTGCTCGACGGTCCCTGAACCGGCGGAACGTCCCCGACATGTGGTTCTCGCACTGCCGGGGACGGTTCCGAACGTGCGAATCTCGAACGAAAGGAACCGTCCCCTGAACCGGCGGAACCGTCCCCTGAACCGGAGGAACCGTCCCCGAGATGCGGCAGACCCGCCGGCGGCGCTCGCCGGCGGGTCTGTCGTGGGTGTCAGTACAGGCTGGGATCGGCCTGCTTGACGGCCTCGACCTCGTCGGCGGTCGGGGCGTAAGCGCCGTTCTTGCTGACGGTGATGCCCGAGGTGACCACCGCGTTGTGCAGGGCGGATTGGACGTCGGACCAGCCGGCGTCCGCCAGACGCCGCCGGGCCTGGACCGAGCCGAGCAGCCCGGCGTCCAGTAGGCCGGCGATCAGGCCGGCCATGAACGAGTCGCCGGCGCCGACGGTGTCACCGACGGCAACCGTCATCTGGTCGATGTGCAGCATGTCCCGGTTGTCGGCCAGCAGGGCGTAGGCGCCCCACGGGCCACGGGTCACCACGACCATGGACGGACCCGCCCCGATCCAGCGGCGCATCACGTCCTCGACCGGGTCGCCCGGGTACAACCAGGCGAGGTCCTCGTCGCTCACCTTCACCAGGTCGGAGAGACCGACCAGGTCCTCGACGCGTCCGACCACCTGGTCCGGCGCGATCATCAGCGCCGGCCGGATGTTCGGGTCATAGGAGATGGTGGCGTGCTCGCGGATCGCCCGCACGTTCTCCACCACCGCGGTACCGCCCGGCTCGAGGGTGGCCGCGATGCTGCCGGTGTGCAGGTGCCCGTACCGCGACAGGTCGTCGATCGGCGGGACGTTCCACTCCAGGTCGAACTCGTAGCTGGCCCGGCCGTCGGCGTCCAGGTGGGCGAAGGCGACCGCCGTCTTCTCGGCCGAGTCGGTGCCCGGCACGATCGAGACCCCGGACGCGGTGGCCCACCCCGCGAGCCGGTCACCCCGTTCGTCCCTGCCCCACCAGGCACAGATGCTGGCCGGTTCCCCGAGCGTGGCGATGCCCGCGGCCACGTTCAGCAGGCTGCCGCCCACGTGCTCCTTGGTCGAGTCCTCTCGGATGACGACATCGATCAACGCCTCGCCCAGACACAACACGTCCCGGGCCATCAGTGTCCCTTCGCGGCGAGCGGGTCGCCGGAGTCGTTGGGATCATGGATCAGGCCGAGCTTGGCCTCCATCTCCTCCAGCGGGACGCCCTTGGTCTCGGGCATCACCTTCAGCACCCAGGCCAGCTGGCCGAGCATGAAGACGGCGAACACCGCGAACGCCACGCCGCCGCCGAGGCCCGCGATGACACCCGGGAAGGTGGCCGAGGTGAGCCAGGCGAACACCCAGTGGGTCAGCGAGCCGAACGACTGGCCGCGGCCGCGGATGCGGTTCGGGAAGATCTCGGAGATGAACACCCAGATCACCGAGCCCTGGCCGAAGGCGTGGGCGGCGATGAACACCAGCAGGCCGACCAGCACCAGCATGCTGGAGGTGCCGTCGAACGCGCCGGCGAGCGCATTCTCGTAGTAGAACATCAGGCCGGAAAGGAAGCCGAGGCTGACCACGTAGCCGATCGAACCGATGATCATCAGCTTCTTGCGGCCGATCTTGTCGATCACGGTGAGCGCGGTCATGGTGGCGACCAGGTTCATGAAGCCGACCGCGATGCTCATCTGGAAGGCGGCGTCGGCCGAGGCACCGGCCTGCATCATGACCACCGGCGCGTAGTAAAGGATCGCATTGATGCCGGACATCTGGTTGAACATGGCGATCATGAAGGCGAGCATGATCACCTTGAAGTGACCCTTGGTGAAGAACGGCACCTTGGGTGCATTCTCGGCGGCCGCGAGCGAGGCGTCGATCTCCTGGATCTGGAAATCCGCTTCCTCTTTGCTGGTGGTGAGGGTGCCGATGATCTGGCGGCCGGCCTCCTCCTGCCCGTTGGCCATCAGCCAGCGCGGCGTCTCCGGCACGGTGAACAGCATCAGCAGGAAGATCACCGATGGCACCGCCATCACGCCGAACATCCAGCGCCAGTCGGTGACCGGGTCGTTCACCGCCGATCGGACGATGGCGTTCGACAGGTAGGCCAGCAGGATGCCGAGCACGATGTTGAACT
>CALMIQ010000307.1 GCA_937863965.1 uncultured Micropruina sp. | reverse complement strand
CCTGGCTGCTGCGGTACGTGTCGAAGAACAACTTCACCGGCTTCATCATCTACCGCATCCTGCTGGCGCTGGTGATCATCGCGCTGCTGGTCACCAACACGATCAGCGCCACCTGAGCCGCCGGACGATCCGCTCGGAGGCCACACCCGGGGCTCTACGTCGGCGTCGGTTCTTTCACACGGACACCGAACTGTCGGCGTTGCTGACGTCCGGCACCTGACCCGGGCCTCTCCCCGGCAGTCGGCGCATCACCGCCGCCCCGATCAGGACGTAGAGGACGATCTGCACCAGCTCGAGGGCCCAGCCGGTGCCGCCGCCGAGACCTTGCGCCAGGTAGTTGGCCAGGTGCAGTCCGCCGTGCACACCCACGGCCGCCCAGAGCGACCCGGTCGCGAAGTACAGCGCGGCCGCGGCGTAGCCGAACGCCCCGGCCTGGGCCACGTAGACGAGTCCCGCCCAGAAGCTGGGATGCCCGCCGTTGGACAGGATGTGGATCAGGCCGAACGGGATCGCCGTGAGGATCGCCTGCCGGTGCCAGCCGCCGCCCAGTGACTGGGAGAGCCAACCGCGCCAGACGAACTCCTCGGTGATTCCCTGCATCACATAGCCGAGCACGATCGTGTAGACGATGACCACCCACAGCGGCTCGTGCGAACTGGTCGGGATCACCTCGACCAGACCGACCCGCCCCAGCAGCACGCTCGCAGGCACCACCACGACCAGGCTGACCGCGGTGCCCAGCAGCACGGCCGGCACCCAGCGCCGGTCGAACCGGATGCCGGTGACGACGAACGGACGACGATCGAGCCAGCGGGTGCAGAGGGCGATCAGGCCGGCCGCCACCAGCGGGACGGTGAGCAGCGGGCCGGCCTGCTTGAGCAGCGCGAGCGCCCAGTTGCCGGCCAGTGCGTCGGGGCGGGCGTCCATTCCGGGCAGTCCGGCGAGCAGCAGCGCCGGGCCGTAGGCGGCCAGGCCGACCACGACGGCGAGCACCGTCCGCACGACCACCCCGCCGATGCCGGCCGGCGGCGTATGGACGGGCCCCGGGCCGTGGAGGTCGGCCGGGTTGGAGGTAGCCGGGTTGGGGGTGGACACGTCGGGGGTGGACACGTCGGGGGTGGATGCGTTGCCGCTCGTGGGGTTCGTCATGGCTCGACGCTAGAAGGCCCCCCGGACTCGCCGGAAGCCACCACCGTCACCGCAGGTCACGGCTGCCGGCACGGGCGGGGGTGACCACGGTCATGGGTCCAGCGGGCATCCTCACTCTAGGGTGAGTCTCATGCATCGCCCGGTCGCCGCCATCGCGCGTGTGCGCCGGCTGCTGCACCTGCTGCTCGGCCTGGGTGTGGTGGCCGCGCTCGCCGGGGCGGCCGCGTCGCTGGTGCACGGCGATGCCGGCCAGGCGGTAGCCGCGCTGCTGGTGGTGGCGATCGCCGTGACCGCCTGGTGGTTACGGATGTCCGACCGCCACCCGCGCGCCGCATCGCTGGTGCTGGCGCTGTGCGGCATCGGGGCGCTGGTGTTCGTGGACACCCTCGGCCTACCGCTGCTGTTCACCGCGCTGATCGTCCTGGTGGTCGACTGGGGCATGTGGTTCGGGGTGATGGTTGCCCTGTTGATGACCGGAATCCTGGCCCAGTTGCTGTACGTCCAACAGGAGGGCGACCTCGGCGCCGTGATCGGGCAGACGCTGATGAACAGCGCCCTGTTCGTCCTGATCCTGATCTTCGCCGCCGTGCTGCGCGCCTTCGACCACCAGCATGCGGAACTGTTGGCCGCGCACGCGCAGCTGACCGAGGCGATGGACGCCTCCCGCGACCTGGTGCTGGCCGAGGAGCGCGCCCGCGCCGCTGCCGAGTTGCACGACGGCCTCGGTCATCAACTCACCCTGGTCTCGATGTCACTCGACTACGCCGGACGGATGCGCGGCCGGGACACGGAGCGTGCCTGGGCCGAGGTCGCCAACGCGTCGGTGATCGCCCGGCAGGCGCTCGCCGACATGCGGCTGTGGGTCCGGGCGCTGCATCCGGCCAGGCTCGATCAACTCACCGAGCCGAGCGCCTTCGAGACGGTGGCCGAGGTGTTCCGAGGTACCGGACTGGCCGTCCAGGTCGACGTGTCCGCGAACGAGCCGCTGAACCGCCCGCACGCCCTGTTCGCCTACCGGTTGATCCAGGAGGGCCTGACCAACGTGCTGCGCCACGCCCGGGCCAGCCGGGTGGTGTTCGGCATCGAGCGGGACGACCGCGGCGGGCTACGACTGACGGTCGGCGACAACGGCAGCGTGCCCGGCGAGATCAACCCCGGCTACGGCCTGCGTGGCCTCACCGAGCGCGCCGAGGAACTCGGCGGCACGCTGCGACTGGAGCGTCCGGGAAGCCTGGGCGGGCTGGACGTCATCGCGGAACTGCCTGCGGTGGCGCCGTGAGCGCGACCGTCCGGGTCGTCGTGGTAGACGATCAGCAGCTGCTGCGCCGTGGCCTGACGATGCTGCTCGAAACGGTGGACGATGTCAGCGTCGTGGGTCAGGCCGGGGACGGCCGGGAGGCCCTCGCGCTGATCGCCGCCACCGGGCCGGACGTCGTGCTGACCGACGCCCGCATGCCCGGGATGGACGGCCTCGAGCTACTGGCCGCCTGCCGGGAGCGCCACCCCGGGCTGCCGGTGGTGCTGTTGACCACCTTCGACGACCACGAGTTGGTGCGGGCTGCGGTGCATGGCGGGGCCGCCGGGTTCCTGCTCAAGGACAGCTCGGTGGAGAGCCTGAGCGAGGCGATCCGGCAGGCGGTCGCCGGCGGCATGGTGATCGATCCGCGGGTCGCCCGGACGGCGCTCGCCCCGGTCATCGACGATGCCGGGCCGCTGGCGTCCCTCACCCCGACGGAGTTGCAGGTGGCGCGGCTGGTGGCGACCGGCGCGGCCAACTCCGAGATCGCGGCCGAGCTGTTCCTGGCCGAGGGGACGGTGAAGAACCACGTATCGGTGCTGTTGCGCAAGCTCGACCAACGCGATCGCACCCGGTTGGCCCTGCTGCTCGTCCGCCTGCTCGACGAACCCGGACCCGCCCGGTAGTGACCACTAGTGAGTCACCACCGGCGCCGGCTCAGCCGGTGCGTCCCGCGTTCGGACCGCCGCTGACGTCGTCCAGAGCGGCGACGATCTCGCTCGGCAACTCCAACTCCTCGGTCTCGAGCAGGTGGTCGAGCTGTTCGACCGTCCGCGGCCCGATCAGCGGCGCGGTCACCCCGGGGGCGTCCCGCGTCCACAGCAACGCGACCTGGGCGCAGGACAGGTCGAGCCCGTCCGCGGCGGTCGCCACCGCCTCCACCACCGAGCGCGACCGAGCCTCCAGGTACGGCTCCACGAACCAGGAGAAGTGCGCCTGACCGCCCCGCGAGTCGCGCGGGATGCCCGTCCGGTAGCGGCCGGCGAGGACGCCGCGTCCCAGCGGCGACCAGGCGA
>CALMIQ010000306.1 GCA_937863965.1 uncultured Micropruina sp. | reverse complement strand
CGGAGGTGCCGGGTCGAGCCCGGGACGACGGATGGGGCAGCTCTCAGCGGATGCCGGACGAGGTGCCGTACAGCTCGGCGGTGCCGTGCACGTAGACGTCGCGTTCCTCGGCGGACAGGAAGGCCGCCCGTCCGCGCGGCAGTTCCAGCCGGGAGTGCCCGTCGTCGAGCACGCAGCGCCCCTCGGTGACCAGCAGGATGCGGGCCGAACCCCGGCCGGGCACCCGCACCGGCCCCGTGGCGGCGTCGGCGGACATCCGCCAGGCCTCGAACTCGCTGCACGGCGTCTCGTACTTGAAGATGCCGGGCCGGGTGCTCCGCGGCTGCAGCACGTCGGGCAGCCACGGATTGAAGTCGACCACGGCGACCAGTTCGGACACGTCGATGTGCTTCTTGGTCAGGCCGCCACGGATCACGTTGTCCGAGTTCGCCATGATCTCCACCCCGGTGCCGCGCAGGTGCGCGTGCATCATGCCGGCCGGCACGAACAGCGCATCGCCCGGCTGCAGCAGCAGCCGGTTCATCAGCAGCGCCGCCAGGATGCCGGGATCGGCGGGGAAGACCGCGTCCAACTCCAACGCGGTGCGGGCGAACTCGCCGAGTTCACCGCCGTCGTCCCGGTGATGCATGGCGGCCGCGACGGTCTCGTTCACCAGGTGCCGGCGGTCGTCGTCGAGGCTGAGGACGTCGAGGAAGACCTCGGCCATCGCCGCCGCGCCCTTGCGTTCGGTGAGCGGTCCGATCACCGAACCCAGCTGGTCGGCCACGCCGAGCGCGGCGAACAGCGCGGCGGTCTCGTGCGGGTCGCGGAAGCCGGCCAGGCTGTGGAACTCCTCCAGCGCGATCAGGATCTCGGGCTTGGGCCAGCTGTCCTTGTACGTGCGTTCGGGGGAGTTCAGCGGAATGCCCGCGCGGGTCTCGCGGGCGAAGCCGTCGATGGCCTGCTCGCGGGAGGGGTGGGCCTGGATCGACAGTGCGTGCCGGGCCGACAGCAGCTTCATCAGGTAGGGCAGCTGCTCGCCGAAGGCCTCGCGGGAGCGTTTGCCGAGCACCCGCGGTCCGGACGCGATGTGCTCGACCAGGGTGCGTCCGTCGAGCAGCGACGGCGAGGACGTGTGCGCCCCCAGCCAGTACTCGGCGATGGGTGCGCCGTCGACCGGGCGTCCGAGAATCGTGGGAATGGCGTCGTGGGTGCCCCAGGCGTACCGCTGTACGGTTCCGCTGAGTGGCTGCATCTGTCGTCCTCTAGCGTGGGGGCGTGGCATGGCCGCCGCCATGGCGACCGGAGCACCAACACTCTAGCCGACCCCCACGGAGGGTCCCGGGGTGCTCCTGCGCCGTCCCACCTCAGACGAATGACATCGCTGTGATTTCCACCTAGAATCGGCGGCATGTCCGACCCCGTCGCCCGACCGGCAGCCCCGCTCAGCGAGCGTGCGGCCGCCATTCTCGACTTCGAGAAGCAGTGGTGGTCGTTCCCCGGCACCAAAGAGGCCGAGATCCGCGCGCGGTTCGACCTGTCGGCCCCGCGGTACTACCAGCTGCTCAACGACCTGATCGACACCGAAGCGGCGCTGGCCCACGACCCGCTGCTGGTCAAGCGGCTACGCCGGCAGCGGGCGGCGCGTCAGCGCGAGCGCTCGGCCAAGCGCCTCGGCTTCAACGTCAAGGTCTGAGCCGCCCGGGCCAGCGTGCGGAACCCCGCGTTGCTGACCGGCGCCTCCCGGTAGCCCCCGCGGGCCAGGCCCGCGGCCCGCTCGAAGACGTTCGCGGACGCCACGTCGCCGGTGCGCAGCCACGACCAGCCCGCGGCCAGCGCGTACAGCGGCAGGAACGGCAGGCCGCCACACCACAGGTACTGCCAGGCGTGGGCGTCCTCGTGTTCCATCACCTCGGGTTGCCGGGCGGTCAGGGCCGCGAAGGTCAGCGGCGTGATCACCACGTTGCCGACGGTGAACGCACCGGCCGGCGGGAAGGGGATGGCATAGCCCTCGGCGAGCGTCAGTCCGTTCGGCCCCGGACGCCGGCGCGCGGCACCGACGGCCGCGATCAGCAGGCCCAGCGGCGTCGAGAGGTTGACCAGGTTGCCGGCGCGGCGGAGGCGCTGCGCCCGGCTGAGCGTCGTCGGCTGATGTGCCATGACCGCAGTGTCCCCCGGGGCTCCGGGTTTCACCAGCCGCCGCCACCACCGCCGCCCATGCCGCCGCCGGAGGAGCCGCCCCCGGACGACCCGGACGAGCTCGACGACGAGCTCCAGGAGCTGGACGAGCCGCCTCCCGAACCCCACGAGCCGCCCCGGTCGTCGTCGCGGGAGGTGGCCCACGAGTCGAACGCCTTGCCGATGCCCTGGCCCACGCCGGAGACCCATCCCTCGCCCCAGGCCGGCCGGGAATCCCAGAAGCTCTCCACCTGCGAGGAGCGGTGGAAGTACTCCGGCGAGGAGTCCGACCAGGCCAGCGCCAGGGCCAGCGCCGGGGCGTCCACCGAGCGCTGCGGCCGTTCGGGGACGACGTCGTGCAGATTGCCCAGCGCCTGCCGCCAGGTGTCCTCGACGCCGAACACGATGGCGTAGGGCAGCAGCGGCTCGTACAGGTCGATCAGGCTGCCGTCGTCCGGCCCGGATACCCGGGGGGCGTCGACGGCGTTCTGCATCCAGGCGATCCGATCGGCCTCGGCCATGGT
>CALMIQ010000305.1 GCA_937863965.1 uncultured Micropruina sp. | reverse complement strand
CGGTTCTGGAGGTGCGAACTTCAACGTTGGGGACGGTTCTCCAGGTGCGAAGCTCGAATGCCGGGGACGGTTCTCCAGGTGCGGACTTCGAACGTTGGGGACGGTTCTCCACAGGCGAACTTCGCACAAAGAACCGTCCCCAACGTGCGAATCTCGAACGGAAAGAACCGTCCCCGGTTACCAGGCGGCGGCGAGGATCTCGGCGAGGAGGGCGTCGGCGTCCACGTCGAGGCCCTTGCGGACGAACCAGTCGGCCATGTTGCGGCAGTCGCGGTGCAGGAAGTCGACGCCGTTGGGGTTGCTGACCAGGTCGAGCACCTGCGGCACGTCGATGATCACCAGCTCGGGTTCGGGGCCCTCCAGCCCGCGGACCAGCACGTTGAACGGGCTGAGGTCACCGTGCACCAGCTGCTGCTGCCCGAATCTGATCAGCGACTCGACCACCTGCGGCCAGAGCCAGCGCAGCTGGTCCGGCGACGGGTCGCACTGGGCCAGCCGGGGCGCGGCGGCGTCCGAGGAAGCGATGAACTCCATCAGGATCTCGCGGCCGTCGACCTGCACCGGATACGGCACCCGGACGCCGGCGTCCCACAGCCGTTTGAGTGTGGAGAACTCGGCTCCCGCCCAGCGAGACGCCTCGATCTGGCGTCCGAAGCCCGACTTCAACCGGACGGCACGGTTCTCCCGGCTGTCCCGGCCACGGCGTCCCTCGGTGTAGCTGGCGGCGCGATGGAACAGCCGGTTCTCGGCCGACCGGTAACGCTTGGCGGCGAGCAGGCAGGACTCGCCTCCCGGCACCGCGCGCTCCAGCAGGAAGACGTCGGCCTCCTTGCCGGTCTTGAGGACGCCGAGTTCGGTGTCCAGCGCGGCCTGCGAGGTGACCAGCCAGGACGGCCGGGGCTTCGGGCCGCGCGACGACCGGTCGACCGAGCGCCAGGTCGACCAGCGCTGGTCGTCGCCGAGCTCTTCGGACACGGCGGTGTACTGCAGCGCAGCCCAGTCGAAGGCTGCCGAATCTTGTGATGACAACGGGTTTCTCCTGAAGGAGGAGGCCCGGGTAGGCGGCGGTCAGCCGCGAGGTTCAGTGAGTACGGGCCTCGAACGGACGGGACGCGAGCACGTCCACAGCAATGACGAACACGATGCGCCTCCCTTCCGATTACCGGCTGCCAAGACTACTCCGACCGCGCCCGTTCCGGGTAGTCGCCGTCCTCCGGCCACCCCCAGCACGAGATCCCGGGTCGAGCCCGGGATGACGAGGCCCGGACCACGAGAGCACCCGGCGACCCAAGGGCCCGGACCACGAGAGCACCCGGCGACCCAAGGGCCCGGACCACGAACCCCCGGATGACGGCGCTCGCAGCCGGTGCGAGCGACGATCGGGATCGGGCATGGTCGGCAGTACCCGATCTCGATCGTTGCTCAGACGATGCGGCACAGGATTGACGAGAGGCGGACCGCTGGATGACACCGGAGCGGCGCAACCGGGCGCCGGGCGCGTTCGTTCACCGTCCGTTCGCTCGAGGGCGCGATAATGCAGGCCCAGCGCGCGCCGGCGTCCGTCGGTTCGCCCATCCGAGGAGCCGTCGTTGAGCCTGTTGCGCCGCAACCTCGCACCAGCACCCCGCACCCTGGTCGACATCTTCCGCGAGACCGTCGCCGAGTGTCCGGACGCCGAGGCGCTCGACAACGGCGCCACCGTGCTCACCTACGCCGAGTTCGCGGACGCCGCCGATGACCTCGCGGACGAACTGGCCGACCTCGGGATCGGCGTCGGCGACAAGGTCGGGGTGCGGATCGCGTCCGGCACCACCGAGCTGTACGTGGCGATCATGGGCATCCTGCTCGCCGGCGCCGCGTACGTGCCGGTGGACGCCGACGACCCCGACGAGCGCGCCCGCACCGTCTTCGCGGAGGCCGGCGTGCGCGCTGTGGTCGGCAACGGCCTCGAGATCGACACCCGCGGCCCGGTCCGGCCGGCCCTCGACCGCGTCGACCCCGGCCCGGACGACGACGCCTGGGTGATCTTCACCTCCGGGTCGACCGGCACCCCGAAGGGCGTGGCTGTCACCCACCGCAACGCCGCCGCCTTCGTGGACGCCGAGGCGCGGCTCTTCCTCACCGACGCCCCGCTGGGCGTCGGCGACCGGGTGATGGCCGGGCTGTCGGTGGCCTTCGACGCCTCCTGCGAGGAGATGTGGCTGGCCTGGCGCTACGGCGGCTGCCTGGTGCCTGCGCCGCGATCGCTGGTCCGCTCGGGCATGGATCTCGGGCCCTGGCTACTGGCCAACCGGATCACCGTGGTCTCCACGGTGCCGACGCTGGTGTCGCTGTGGCCGGCCGAGGCGCTGCGCCGGGTCCGGCTGCTGATCCTCGGCGGCGAGGCCTGCCCGCCCGACCTCGGCGCCCGGCTGGTCACCCCCGGACGCGAGGTGTGGAACACCTACGGGCCGACCGAGGCCACCGTGGTCGCCTGCGGCGCGAAGCTGACCGGCCAGCCGCCGATCCGGATCGGGCTGCCGCTGGACGGCTGGGACCTCGCGGTCGTCGACCCCGCCGGCCACCCGGTCGGGCCGGGTGAGACCGGTGAGCTGATCATCGGCGGCGTCGGACTGGCCCGCTACCTCGACCCGGCCAAGGACGCCGAGAAGTACGCCCCGCTGCCGTCGCTGGGCTGGGACCGCGCCTACCGCTCGGGCGATCTCGTGGTGAACGACGACGCCGGGCTGCTCTTCGTCGGCCGCGCCGACGACCAGGTGAAGGTCGGTGGACGCCGCATCGAGCTCGGCGAGATCGACAACGCCCTGCTCGACCTGCCCGGGGTGAGCGGGGCCGCGGCCGCCGTCCGGCGCACCGGCTCGGGCAGCCAGCTGCTGGTCGGCTACCTGGCGACCGACGCCGGCTTCGACCCGCACGCCGCACTGGCCACCCTGCGCGAACGGCTGCCGGCGCCGCTGGTGCCGCGGCTGGCGGTGGTGGACGAGCTGCCCACCCGCACCTCGGGCAAGATCGACCGCGACGCCCTGCCCTGGCCGCTGCCGGACGCCGGGGGCGACGCCGGCCCCGAGCTGCAGCTCTCCGGCACCCGCGCCATGGTGCGCGACCACTGGGAGTCGGTGCTCGGCGCCCGCGTCGGGGCACTGGACGCCGACTTCTTCGACCTCGGCGGCGGCTCGCTGACCGCGGCGCAGATGGTGTCGCTGCTGCGCGGCACCCACCCCGAGGTGACCGTCGCCGACATCTACGACCATCCCCGGCTGGCGGCACTGGCCGACCACCTGGACGAGATGGCCGCGCCGGCGTCCGAGCTCAACGCGAACGTCCGGCCGGTGCCGGTCAAGACCCAGCGCGGCCAACTGATGGCGCTGCTGCCGCTGCGCACCATTCCCGGCGTGCGCTGGACGATCTGGGCCGCCGCGGCCGCCAACCTGGCCCATGCCGCCGGGCTCAGCTGGCTGCCCACCCTGTCCTGGTGGTGGATCGCGATCGGCGCGGCGCTGCTGATCCTCACCCCCGGGCGGATGCTGGTCACCGCGCTGGGCGTCCGGCTGATCCTGGCCGGCATCGGCCCGGGCAGCTATCCGCGCGGCGGCAAGGTGCATCTGCGGCTGTGGCTGGCGCAACGCTTCGCCGACGAGATGGGCGCCGAGTCCATCGCCGGCGCCGTGCTGCTGCGCTGGTACGCCCGGCTGCTCGGCGCCCGCGTCGGACGCCACGTCGACCTGCACAGCGCCCCGCCGATCACCGGGCTGCTGCAGCTCGGCGCGGCCTGCTCGGTCGAACCCGAGGTCGACCTGACCGGCCACTGGCTGGACGGCGACCGGCTGATCATCGGCGCCATCCGGGTCGGCAAGGGTGCCCGGGTCGGCGCCCGCAGCACCCTGTGCGCCGGCGCGGACGTCGGCGCCGGCGCCGAGGTCGCGCCCGGGTCGTCCGTCTTCGGCGTGGTCGGCGAGGGCGAGTACTGGTCGGGGTCGCCGGCGGTGAAGGTACGCGACCAGGCCCGCGGGCCCTGGCCGGAGCGGCCGCGGAACGATCCCGCCTGGCTGGCCGCCTACGCGGCGATGGGCGTGTTGATCGCCGCACTCCCGCTGCTGGCGACGCTGGCCGGGTTCGCCGTGCTCTGGCCGGCGATCCGGACGTCGGCCTCGCTGGGCGGGGCGCTCGCCGCGAGCCTGCCCTGGCTGCTGCCGGCCACCCTCGTCGGCTACCTGACGCTGACCGTGCTGATCTGGGCCCTGGTCCGGCTGCTCGGCATCGGGCTGACGCCGGGTCACCACCCCGTCCAGTCGCGGGTGTCCTGGCAGGCCTGGTCGACGATCCGGGCGCTGGACGAGGCCCGCACCTGGCTGTTCCCGATCTACTCCAGCTTCGTCACGCCGGCCTGGCTGCGCGCTCTGGGCGCCACCATCGGCAAGGAGGTGGAGGCGTCCACGGTGCTGATGATCCCGAAGCTGGTCACCGTCGCCGACGGCGCCTTCCTGGCCGACGACACCCTGATCGGCGGCTACGAGCTGGGCGGCGGCTGGCTGCGGATCGAGGAGGTGCGGATCGGCAAGCACGCCTTCGTCGGCAACTCCGGGATGGCCGCCCCGGGGCGGAAGGTGCCCAAGGGTGGCCTGGTGGCGGTGCTGTCCGCGGCGCCCGCCCGGGCCAGGGCCAAGCGCGGCACGTCCTGGATCGGCTCCCCGCCGACCCAGCTGCGCCGCGCGGCGTCCGCGGTCGACCAGTCCCGCACCTACGCGCCGACCACCGGGCTCAAGCTTGCCCGGGCCGCGATCGAGGTGTGCCGGGGGGCGGCGCCGCTCACGCAGGTGCTGCTCACGCTGGGCTGCGTGGGTGTGCTGCTGTGGCTGGCCCAGGCCGGCTGGTGGCTGGCCGTCCTGCTGTCCGGGGTCGTGCTCGCGGCAGGCGGCATCCTCGCCGCGGCGTCGGCGTCCGCCGCCAAGTGGCTGCTGCTGGGCCGGCTGCGGCCGTCCGATCATCCGCTGTGGAGTTCGCTGGTGTGGCGCAACGAACTCGCCGACATGTTCGTCGAGCTGCTGGCCGCACCCTGGTTCGCGCACCCCACCATGGGCACTCCGGTGCTCAACGCCTGGCTCCGGACGATGGGCGCCAAGGTCGGCCGGGGGGTGTGGTGCGAGACCTACTGGCTGCCGGAGGCCGACCTGATCGACCTGCGCGCCGGGGTGACCGTGAACGCCGGCTGCGTGGTGCAGACCCACCTGTTCCACGACCGGGTGCTGAGCATGGACACCGTCACCCTGCGGGCCGGCGCGACACTCGGCCCGAACAGCGTGATCCTGCCGGCGGCGACCATCGGCCGGCACGCTACGATCGGCCCGGTATCGCTGGTCATGCGCGGTGAATCCGTTCCTGACAAGACCCGATGGATCGGCAATCCGATCGCCCCGTGGCCGGCGTCCCAGGAGTCCACGGAGGAATCCGAGCCGCCCACGGAGGAATGATGCCCGCAGCCGACCCGTACGTCCCCGGTCACGGGGACCGTCGGTACGCCGTCCGCAGCTACCGGCTCGAGCTCGATTACAAGGTCGCCACCAACCACCTGAACGGACGCGCGACGCTCGAGACCGAGGCGCTGGAGCACCTCGACCAGATCGGGCTCGACCTGTACGGGCTGAACGTGTCCCGGGTGCGGGTGAACGGACGCCCGGTGCGCTACACCCATCGGGAGCGGAAGCTGCGGATCGGCCTGGCCGCGGCGGCCCGGCCGGGAGACCGGCTGAGCATCGACGTCGACTACGCCGGCAAGCCGCGCCCGATCCCGAGCGTGTTCGGCCCGGTGGGCTGGGAGGAACTCACCGACGGGGTGCTGGTGGCCGCCCAGCCGTGCGGGGCGCCGTCCTGGTTTCCCTGCAACGACCGCCCGGACGACAAGGCCCGCTACCGGTTCGCGGTGACGGTGGCCGACGGGTACCGGGTGATCGCCAACGGCGTCCTGGAGGGCCGCGACAAGCGATCGGGCCGGACCACCTGGCGCTACCGGCAGACCGAGCCGATGGCGTCCTACCTGGCCGTGCTGCACGTCGGCAGGTACGTCGCCACGAGCGCCGGCGAGCGGGTCGACCTGGTGCATCCGCGCGGCGTGGCGGTGGGTGCCGGCACCGCGTTCGCCCGGCAGGCCGACATGCTGGACACCTTCGGCACGCTGTTCGGGCCGTACCCGTTCGACCGCTATGCGGCGGTGATCACCGCCGACGAGCTGGAGATCCCGCTCGAGGCGCAGACGCTGTCGACCTTCGGCGCCAACCATGTCGCCCCGGGCTGGGAGAACGAGCGGCTGGTTGCCCACGAGCTAGCCCACCAGTGGTTCGGCAACAGCCTGACCGCGGCCGAGTGGAGTGACATCTGGCTGCACGAGGGTTTCGCCTGCTACAGCGAATGGCTGTGGTCGGAGGCGTCCGGACGCCGCACCGCGGCCGCGTGGGCGGCCGAGCATCACGGCAGGCTGGCAGTCCTGCCGCAGGATCTGGTCCTCGGCGCCCCGGGTCGGGAACTGATGTTCGACGACCGGGTGTACAAGCGCGGGGCGCTCACCGTGCACGCCCTGCGCGCCGCCCTGGGCGACGCGTTCTTCCCCATGCTGCGGGACTGGACGGCCGCGAACCGCTGGTCGAGCGTGACCACCGAGGCGTTCGTGGCGCACGCCCAGCGCTACACCGACGCCGATGTCGCCGCCCTGATCGACGCCTGGGTGTACGGCGCTCCCCTGCCTGCACTGCCCGCCTGCTGACAGACGGCGGCCCTCGCCACGGCAGTCGGCGGTGAAGCCCGCCCGCTCTTGCGTCGATCGGGTCAGGGTCTGGACAGCCACTCCACCAGCGCCCGGGTACCCGCATCGAACGCCTCGCTCTCGGGCCGGGCCAGGAAACCGTGCGAGGTGTCCGGCAGATACCAGCCCTCGTGCGGGACGCCGGCCAGGGTGAGCCGGTGCGCGAAGTTCTCGGCGGAGGCGCGCAACATGTCCCGGTCGGCGTTGAGCAGATGCACCGGGGGCAGCCCCGCCAGGTCGGCCAGCCCCGCGAAGATGTGCGGATTGTCCAGGTACTCGGTGGAGCCGGCGTGGTTCACCGCCGCCCGGCGGACCATCTGCTGCACCACCCGCAGGTCGGTCAGCCCGAACAGCCGGCGGCGCAACGCGGCCGACGCCGGCGGCAGGACGCCGTGGAACAGGCCGTACAGGAAGGCCAGACCCAGCGGCGGCGGACCCTCGCCGTCCCGCAGCCGTAGCGCCACCCCGGCGGCCAGGCAGGCCCCCGCGCTCGCCCCACCCAGCCACATCGGACCGCCGTGGGTGGCCCGGGCGTCCAGCCAGGCGTCCATCACCTGGTCCTGCGGGACCGGATAGCGGAAAGGCGAGGGCCGCAGCCGCAACGGCCCGACCACCGGGAACATGGGCACCAGCCCGTACTCGATGCTGGTCACCGGGCACCCCGCCGCCGCGACCCGCATCGACACCAGGTGCGCCTCCGGCTCGTCCAGGGTGCCGACCACCCAGCCGCCGCCGTGCACCCAGACCAGCCGGGGTCCGGTCGGCTCCCCCGCGGGCAGGTACTCCCGGACCCGCACCTCGCCGTGCCGACCCGGAACGTGGCGTTCGATCCACGTCGGTTCCGCCACCACACCTCCCGGTCTCCGCGCGCCCGTGTCGACGTCCAGCGCCATGATGCCAGTGTCGCCACGGTCTCATTGACGGGTGGCTGTACCTTGTGTGCCATGCACGAAGTGAGCCGCCGCTCAGCCCTGGTGGGGCTGCTCGGCACCGGAGTGGCCATGGTCGGCTGCACCGGCCAGCCGGCACCGTCCGCGCCCCCGACCGAGGCGCCGCCGTCCCCCACCCCCACCCCCACGCCGTCGATCGACGACCGGCCGCGCTGGCCGCTCTCGGGCAAGCTGCTGAAGGACCCCGCCGACGCCAGGCATGCACCGGTCGCGGTGAAGGTGCCCGACAACCGCAACGAGCACCCGCAGCGCGGCCTGGACTCCGCCGACATCGTCTTCGTCGAGTTGGACGGCTACCGCGACAGCGCGGGCTACAGCGGGACCCGGCTCGTCCCGGTCTTCCATTCCAAGATGCCGGACGCCGTCGGCCCGGTGCGGTCGATCCGGCCCGTCGACATCCCCCTGCTGTCCCCGATGCATGCGCTGATCGGCAACACCGGCGCGACCGGCTGGGTGCTCAACTACACCAAGAAGTACGGCAGCTACCTCGAGGGAATGCTGTCCTACATGAACACCAAGGGCACCGGGTCGTACTCGATCGACCGGTCCCGGGTGCGGGTGCTGGGTGGGGTGACCTATTACGACCGGGCGGTGCTGTGTCACCCGAAGGCCCTGGCCAAGCAGACCAAGAAGTTCCGCGACGGTCCGCAGCAGGTGTACTTCCCGTTCGGCGATGCCGACCAGGCCAGCACCGTGAACGGCGAGAAGGCCCAGAAGATCGGCGTGCCGTGGAAGAAGGGCACCAGCTACAGCATGGGCTACACCTGGAACGCGTCGTCGGGAACCTGGCTGCGCAGCATGCCGTGGGGACCGCACGTGCTGACCGGCGGCAAGCGGGTGGCCCCGGTGAACGTCCTGGTCATCCGGGCCAAGCAGCACTACGACAAGATCTACACCGGCGGCGGCCACGACGAGCCGATCCACGACATCATCGACACCTCCGGACCGTTCCACTACTTCCACGGCGGACGATACGTCACCGGCACCTGGGCCAAGGGTGCGGTGGACGAGCCGTTCACCTTCACCCTGGAGGACGGCAGCCCGCTGGTGATGGCCCCCGGCCAGACCTACGTCGAACTGCCGAACTCCAACGCCAAGATCGCCATCAAGAGCTGACGGCCCGCGCGGACGTCCGCGGCGCACGTCGGGCGTCCGGCGCACACGGGGACGGTTCTTTTCGTTCGAGATTCGCACGGCGGGGACGGTTCTCCGGGTGCGAATCCCGCACGTCCGGGGACGGTTCCTTTGGCGAGTCAAGGATGAAGAGAACCGGCCCCGAGGGGGTGACTCTCGCGCCGGAAGAACCGTCCCCGACGTGCGAACCTCGCACGCCGAAGAACCGTCCCCGGGCGCCCGGGTGCCCTACAGGACCGAGCCGGGGGCGTACGCGGCGGCGTCCGGGTAGAGCTTGGCGATGCGTTTCACCTTGTCGACAACGTCGTCGACCTGGTCGCGGGCGGCGCCGGTGAGGTCCAGCGGGTCGGCCTGGGTAGCGTCCAGTTGCTTCCGGGTCAGTCCCAGTCGGGGGTCGGTGGCCAGCCGGTCGAGCAGGTCGTTGGTCCGGGCGCCGCGGCGCAGGTCCAGGGCGACCGCCACCGCGTGCTCCTTGATCGCCTCGTGCGCGGCCTCGCGTCCAACCCCGGCCCGGACGGCCGCCATCAGCACCTTGGTGGTGGTCAGGAACGGCAAGTAGCGGGCCAGTTCGGCCTCGATCACCGCCGGAAAGGCACCGAACTCGGCCAGCACCGTCAGGAAGGTCTCGAACAAGCCGTCCAGGGCGTAGAAGGCGTCCGGCAGCGCGACCCGGCGCACCACCGAGCAGGACACGTCGCCCTCGTTCCACTGGTCGCCGGCCAGCTCGCCGACCATGGTGGCGTAGCCCCGCAGGATCACGCTCAGCCCGTTCACCCGCTCGCAGGAGCGGGTGTTCATCTTGTGCGGCATCGCCGAGCTGCCGACCTGGCCCTCCTTGAAACCCTCGGTGACCAGCTCGTGCCCCGCCATCAGCCGGATCGTCGTCGCCACGTTGGACGGCGCCGCCGCCACCTGCACCAGTGCGGTCAACACCTCGTAGTCGAGCGAGCGCGGGTACACCTGGCCGGTCGAGGTGAAGATCCGGGCGAAGCCCAGGTACTGGCCGATCTGGTTCTCCAGCGCCAGCTGCTTCTTGGCGCTGCCGCCGAGCAGGTCGAGCATGTCCTGGGCGGTGCCCATCGGACCCTTGATGCCGCGGGCCGGGTAGCGATTGATCAGCTCGTCGACGCGGGCGAACGCGACCAGCAGCTCGTCCGCGGCGGTGGCGAACCGCTTGCCCAGGGTGGTGAGCTGCGCGGCGACGTTGTGCGAGCGTCCGGTCAGCGCCAGATCGCGGTACTGGACGGCGAGCCGGGACAGCGCGACCAGCACCGTCACGATCCGCTCGCGCACCAGCTTCAACCCGCTGAGCACCTGGAACTGCTCGATGTTCTCGGTCAGGTCGCGGCTGGTCATTCCCTTGTGGACGTGCTCGTGCCCGGCCAGCGCGTTGAACTCCTCGATCCGGGCCTTGACGTCGTGCCGGGTGACCCGCTCGCGGGCCTCGATGGACGCCAGGTCGACGACCTCGATCACCCGCTTGTAGTCGGCGATCACCGCGGCCGCGTCGTCCCCGCCGAAGTCGACGCCGAGATCCTTCTGTGCCTTCAGCACGGCTATCCACAGCCGGCGCTCGGCAACGATCTTGTTCTCCGGACTCCAGATCGCCCGCATGGCCTCGGACGCGTAGCGGGTGGCCAGCACGTTGGGAACGGTCATGGGGTTCATGCTTTCACGACCGGACGCCGCCCCGGTCCGGCACCCGGCTCAACGGACGAGTCGGTCACCACTCGCCGGCGTCACCCTCGGCCACGTCGCCGATGTACTGGGTCAGGGTCGAGTTCACCCGGTAGGCGTCCGACACGGAGATCTCGCCGCGTTCGGCCTTGGCGCCGATGTCGCGGCGACAGAACAGGCTGGGCGCGTGCAGGTCGTCGACGGCGGCGTAGGCGTCGGTTCGCGCCCGGCTCAACGAGGACGCGTGGGCCACCACGCCGAGGACGCGGCCGCCGGCGGCGACCAGCCGGCCGCCGGCGTCCAGCGCGGTGCCGGCGTGCACGACGTGCACGTTGTCGTCGGAGCCGAGCAGCCGCGGCCCGGCGATCGCACCGCCGAGTTCGGGCGTCCCGGGGTAACCGTCGGCCGCCAGCACCACCACGACCGCCGAGCCGGGCTTCCAGGCGAGTTCGCCGATCTCCTCCAGGTTGCCGGTCGCGGCCGCATGCAGCACCTGGCCGAGCGGCGAGTCCAGCGCGGCTAGCACCGCCTGCGTCTCCGGGTCGCCGAAGCGGACGTTGAACTCGACGACCCGCAGGCCCTTCGAGGTCAGCGCCAGCCCCGCGTACAGCAGCCCGACGAAGGGGGTGCCGCGGCGTCCGAGCTCGGCGATGGTGGGTTCGACGACGCTCTCCATGATCTCGTCGACGAGGCCGGGCGGCGCCCAAGGCAGCGGGGTGTAGGCGCCCATGCCGCCGGTGTTGGGTCCGGTGTCGCCGTCGCCGACCCGCTTGAAGTCCTGCGCCGGCTGCAGCGGCAGCGCGGTCAGCCCGTCGGTGATCGCGAACAGGCTGACCTCGGGGCCGTCGAGATATTCCTCGACGACCACCGGCAGGCAGCCGGCGGCATGCTCGAGCGCCGCCGCCCGGTCGTCGGTGACGATGACGCCCTTGCCGGCTGCCAGTCCGTCGTCCTTGACCACGTGCGGGGCACCGAAGTGGTCCAGCGCCTGCTCGACCTCGGCGAGCGTCTCGCAGTAGCGCGACCGCGCCGTGGGGACGCCGGCGGCGGCCATCACCTCCTTGGCGAACACCTTGGACGCCTCCAGCCGCGCCGCGGCGGCGGACGGCCCGAAGCAGGCGATGCCGGCGCCGCGGACGGCGTCCGCCACCCCGGCGACCAGGGGCGCCTCGGGCCCGATCACGACCAGGTCGATCCGCAGCCGGCGGGCCAGGGTGACCACCGCGCGGGGATCGTTGATGTTCACCGGGTAGTTGGTCGCGATCGTCGCCGTGCCCGGGTTGCCCGGAGCACAGATGAGGCGGGTGACGGCCGGATCGCCGGCCAGCGCCAGCGCCAGCGCGTGCTCGCGTCCGCCGCTGCCGATGATCAGGACCGAGAGCTGCTGGGTGTGCACGCGCTCAGCCTAGTGGCGCGCCGCTGCCGATGGCATGGCGTCTGCGCGCACCGCCGGCTACCCGCCGAACCACAAGGAACCCTGAACCGAAAAGGAACCGTCCCTTGAACCGAAAAGGAACCGTCCCCTGAACCAGAAAGGAACCGTCCCCTGAACGAACTTGAACCGAAAAGGAACCGTCCCCGTTCTCGCAGCCGACCTCGGAGTCGTTGGGCACCGCCGATCCGCCCTGACAAAAGGGCACACGGGTTCGATGCCTCCGGGCTCGGCGAGCGGTGACCCCCTCGACGAGGGTGCAGAATTCAGGGTCAGCGGTTCGGTTCGCGCTGGGCGGTGGCCAGGAAGACGCCGAAGCGGCGGAGTTCGCCCTCGACCTCGCGTTCGGTGGTGAGCGCGTTGCGCACCGTCACGTGGCCGTAGCCGGCGGCGGCGAAGGCGCGCCGCAGGGCACCCCGGCTGAACCCGTGATGCCCCTCGAAGCCCGGGTCGTGGTATGCGCCGGCCTCGGGTTCCAGGTCGAGCACGGCGATCCAGCCTCCGTCGACGGTGGCCGCGTGCAAGCGTCCCAGCAACAGGGTGATGTCGGGTACGTGGTGCATGGCCATCAGGCTGACCACCAGGTCGAACGGCTCCCCCGTCCAGGCGTCGACGGTCAGGTCGCCGACCTCGGCGGTGATGTTGCCGCAACCGGCCTCGGCGGCCCGGCGCCGGGCCACCTCGACCATTCCCGGCGAGGAGTCGAGCAGCACTACCTCGCGCACCCGCGCGGCCAGCGCGATCCCCAACAGCCCGGTGCCGGCGCCGTACTCCAGGACCCGCATGGAATCCCTCAACGGAATCGCATCGGCGATCGCGTCGGCGGCTCGGCGAGCGCGCTCGGTGCGACGGGGATCGTCGTCCCAACCCTCGGCCAGCGCATCGAAATCGGTCATGCCCTCAGCCTGCCGCACGACGGCGCGCACGGTAAGCAGCCACGTTCACTCGGTTGCCACAACCGGTGTCACAGAAACGCCGCGACCGATTGCGGCTGAAGTCGATGAGCACCTGCCCGCAGCCGGGGGCGGCGCAGCGCTGCATCCGGTCCAGGCCGCCGGCCCGCACCACGTCGATCATCGACATCGCGAACTCCACCGTCATTCGCACCGCCAGCGGGGTCGCCTCGTCGGTGGCGTGGATGTGCCAGTCGAACGCGTCGTGCCGGACCAGCTGCGGCAGCGCGTGCCCCTCGCGCAGCAACGCGTTGATCAGCTCGACGGCGTGCGATTCGTCGGCGTCCCAGAAGGTGGCGAGCCGGTCGCGCAGGGCCCGGACGCCGTCCAGTTCGGCGGCGTCGCGGGTGCGGCTGCCGCTCCACTGCCACCGCCGGCAGAACTCGTCCAGGTCGCTCAGCGTGGTCAGCGTGTCCGGGCGGCGGCTGTTGACCAGGGCGGTCATCGCCTGCAGCGAGAGCCGTGCGTCATGAGTGAACTGCATAATGACTCCTGTCGCCGAACCGCCGCCACGGGTATACGATGTCAGGAGCATTCTAGTCGATCGGTCATGACAGGGGGCCTCCGATGGCAGAGGCGGTGGCAGAACGCAGCGGGGCCGGCGTCCGACGGTCACACAGCGCCGCCGTGGGGTGGACGGCCGCGATCGTCTCCGCCTGCGCCTTCGGCACGGCCGGCGCATTCGCCAAGCCGCTGCTGGCCTCGGGCTGGAGCGCCGGAGCGGTGGTTGCCATCCGGCTCGCGCTCGCCGCGACCATCCTGCTCGTTCCCGGCCTGGTCGCGCTGGGCGGACGCTGGCACCTGCTGCGCAGCCACTGGCGTCCGCTCGTCGCCTACGGCGTGTTCGGCGGCGCCACCGCGCAGGTGGCCTTCTTCAACGCCGTGCAGTACGTGCCGGTGGCGCTCGGACTACTGCTGGAATACCTCGGCATCCTCTTCGTGGTCGCCTGGGTGGCTCTGCGCAGCCGCCGACTGCCCTCCCGGCTGACCCTGGCCGGGGTGGCGGTGGCGATCATCGGCCTGGTCATCGTCCTCGACCCGGCAGGCATGACGGGCCTCGATCCGCGCGGCATCGCCTGGGGGCTGCTGGCCGGTTGCGGCCTCGCGGTGTACTTCGTGGTCTCCGCCCAGCCGATGGAACTGCCGCCGCTGACCTTCGTCGGCGTG
Organism: uncultured Micropruina sp.; assembly: GCA_937863965.1. GTDB lineage: Bacteria > Actinomycetota > Actinomycetes > Propionibacteriales > Propionibacteriaceae > Micropruina. The sequence continues at coordinate 3,550 of CALMIQ010000305.1, read as the reverse complement.
GGCCTCGGCATCGGCGCGCTGACCATCCTGGTCGCGGGGCTGGCCGGGCTGATGCCGCTGTACGGCGGCACCGCCGACGTCGCCTTCGTGGGGCTGACCGTGCCGTGGTGGGCGCCGCTGGTCGCGCTCGCCCTGATCGCGGCCGCCGCGGCCTACGCCCTGGGCTTCGTCGGGGTGCAGTACCTGGGCTCGACGGTGGCCAGCTTCGTCGGCCTGACCGAGGTGCTGTTCGCGGTCGGCTGGGCCTGGATCCTGCTCGGCGAACTCCCCGGCCCCGGCCAGCTGCTCGGCGGCCTAGTACTGCTGGTCGGCGTCGCGGCCGTGCAGCGCGGGCAGGCGTCCGGCTGACCGCCGCGCGCGAACGCCGAACCGAACCCCGCCACCCCCGCCCTCCGGCCGACCGCCCTGCTGGCCGGTGTCGCGGCCGTGCGGGCGCGGGCGGACGTCCGGCTCATCGCTCGCGGGCGCGCGATCGCCGCAGCGGGCGTCGGCAAGCCCCCTCCGGCATCGCGGCCGCGCAGTATCGTGACCCTGACCACCACCCCGGCGAGAGATGGGACGGCATGCCGACGACCTCGGGCCGACGCTCACCCCGGCCGCCCGGCCTGGACGAGTTGCGGCTGCTGACCAAGGTGGCGCGGCTCTATCACGAGAAGGACGTCCGGCAGCCCCAGATCGCCGAGCGGCTGCGGCTCTCCCAGGCCAGGGTCTCCCGGATGCTCAGGCGGGCCGAGGAACTCGGCATCGTCCGCACCGTGGTGACCATGCCTCCGGGCGTCCATGGCGAGCTCGAGGACGCCCTGCAGGCCCGTTACGGGCTGCAGGACGTGGTGGTCGTGGACGCCGCGGACAGCGACGACATCCGCTCCGCCATCGGCGCCGCGACCGCGGCCTACCTGGGCATCACCCTGACCCGGGGACACGTCGTGGGGATCACCTCGTGGAGCGAGACGGTGCTGGCCGCCGTCGAGCGCATGCCCGGTCGCAGCCAGCAGACCGTGGATCGAGTCGTCCAGCTGGTGGGTGGCCTCGGCGTCCCGAAGGGCCAGGTGCACGCCAACCGGCTGACCACCGAGTTCGCCGCCGCGTGCGGCGCCACGCCGATCCTGATGCCCGCGCCCGGGCTGGTCAGCGACCCCTCCGTCCGGCGAGCCCTGGTGCGCGACCGGTCCATCTCCGGAGTGATGGCCGACTGGGACGGCATCACCGACGCACTGGTCGGAATCGGCGGACTGGACCCGTCGCCGCTGCTGGCCCGCAGCGGGACCGGGGTCACCGACGCCGAACGCCGGACGCTGCGCGACCTCGGCGCGGCCGGCGACATCTGCTTCCGCTACTACGACGCCGACGGAGCACTGGTGCGCTCGGACCTGGACGAGCGGGTGATGGGCATCACCGCCGAGCAGTTCTTCGCCATCCCGCGTCGGATCGGGGTGGCCGGCGGCGCGGACAAATTCGAGGCCATCCGGGGCGCCGCCCGGGGTGGCTGGATCAACGTCCTGATCACCGACCGGGCGTCCGCCCGGCGCCTGGCGGACGGCAGCCCCTCGGACGACACGGCACCACCCGACCGCTGAGCGACGATCGGGGTCACGCGATCCCGGTTCGGCGTGGCCCGCGATCCCGGGTCGGCTTGGCCCGAGCGCGCCTCGTCCCGGGCTCGCCTGCCACCCGGGCTCGGGCGTCCGGGGCCGAGCACATTCCCGCGTCCGACATCAATCCCGGGCCCAGCCGGCACCACTCCGAGCTGACGTGGTCGCCGGCCACATGGTTGTCGATCGCGCATAGATATTCATTAGTGAATGTTGCTTGCGCACGTCCAAGCCCCAATGCCATACTGGATATATCTTCAGTTTCTGCAGATTTTTGCAATGGCATCTGTTCGTGGTCGCCGTCGACCGCGGCCGGCATCCGACCGACATCCCTACGAAAGGAACCCTCAGCACATGGCCAGCTACACCGAACGCCTGATCCAGCGCGAGAAGGAGGTGGGCCGGCCGATCCGGGTCGGGGTCGTGGGCGCCGGACAGATGGGTCGCGGCCTGATCGCCACCATCGAACGCTCGCGCGGCATGGAGGTCTCGGTCATCGCCGACATCGCCCCCGAGCGGGGCGTCCAGGCCTACGCCAAGACTGGCCGCGGCGAGGCGGCCACCGTCACGTCCGACGTCGCCGAGGCCGCCGAGCTGATCGAGGCCGGGCGTCCGGTGGTGATCGACGACGGGCTGCAGGTGCCCAAGCTGCCGGTGGACATCGTCCTGGAGGTCTCCGGGGTCCCCGAGATCGCCGCCCAGATCGCCTGGGCGTCCCTGGTCAACCGCAAGGACGTCGCGCTGATGACCGTCGAGGCGGACGTGACCGTCGGCCTGCTGCTGGCCAGCGTCGCCAACGCGGGTAACCAGGTGTACACGATCTGCCGCGGCGACGAGCCCGTGGAATGCCTCAAACTGGTCGAGTACGCCGAAGACCTCGGCCTCACCGTGATCGCCACCGGCAAGGGCAAGAACAACCCCAACCGGCCCACGGACGTCATCGAGGACGTCTACGACGAGGCCATCGCCAAGGGCATGAACCCGCGCATCCTGTGTGAGTTCACCGACGGCACCAAGACCCAGCTCGAGATGGCGGCGCTGTCCAACGCCACCGGCATCCCGGTGGACGTCGGCGGCATGCACGGCCCGTCCTGCACGATCGACGAGCTCGCGACCAAGCTGATCCCGGTCTCCGACGGCGGCATCCTCAACCGGTTTCCCGCCGTCGAGTACACGGTCGAGGGCGACGTGGCGCCCGGCATCTTCGTCGTGGTCCGGTCCGAGGACGAGGTGCAGACCGACGAGCTCGACTTCCTCAAGCTCGGCAAGGGCCCCTACTACGCCATCTACCGCCCGCATCACCTGGCCTCGATCGAGGCGCACCTGTCGATCAGCGAGGCCGTGCTCGACCGCCGGGCCGACTTCCAGACCAAGGTGTGGCGCTCCGAGGTGGTGTCCCGAACCAAGTTCGGCGTCGCGGCCGGCACCACCCTCGAGGGGATGGGCGGCCACCACGTCCGCGGCTGGATCATGGACGCCGACGAGGCCCGCGCGCTGAACGCCGTCCCGGTCGGGATCGTCGGCGGCTGCCGCCTGATCCGCGACCTGCCCGCGGACGCCATCGTCACCTACGCCGACGTCGAGGTCGACGAGACCCGGCCGCTGGTGGCGATGCGCCGGCTGCAGGACTCGATGCTGGCCGCCGGCCTGCTCTGACCAGCGAGGGGAGATCCATGCGTCCACGCGATCCGGAACTGATGGCCCAGGCCGCACGGCTCTACTACCTGCAGCGCCAGACCGTCGACGAGGTCGCGCGGACGATGGACGTCTCGATGGCCACCGTCTCCCGGCTGCTCAAGGACGCCCGCAACCGCGGCATCGTGGAGATCCGCGTGCATGACCCCCGGCATCTGGACGAGCAGTAGAGCAGCGTCCAAAGGGATACCGGGCGGGATGCGCCGGAATGGTGCGGGCGCGGACGTTCGTCGTCCCGCGCCCGGCCCGAGATCCCGGCATGC
>CALMIQ010000304.1 GCA_937863965.1 uncultured Micropruina sp. | reverse complement strand
GGCGTCCAGGCGATCAACTGGAACCGGCTCGAGGACGACAAGGACCTGGAGGTCTGGGATCGGCTGACCGGCAACTTCTGGCTGCCCGAGAAGGTGCCGCTGAGCAATGACATCCCGAGCTGGCGGACGCTGAAGCCGCACGAGCAGCTGATGACCACGCGGGTGTTCACCGGGCTGACCATGCTCGACACCATCCAGGGCACCGTCGGCGCGGTCTCGCTCATTCCGGACGCCCGGACGCCGCACGAGGAGGCGGTGTACACGAACATCGCCTTCATGGAGTCGGTCCACGCCAAGAGCTACTCGTCGATCTTCTCGACGCTGATCTCCACCGCCGAGATCGACGACGCGTTCCGCTGGAGCGAGGAGAACGAGCACCTGCAGCGCAAGGCGCAGATCGTCCTCGACTTCTACTACGGCGACGACCCCGAGAAGCGCAAGGTCGCCTCGACCATGCTGGAGTCGTTCCTGTTCTACTCCGGCTTCTACGCCCCGATGTACTGGTCGAGCCACGCCAAGCTGACCAACACCGCCGACCTGATCCGGCTGATCATCCGCGACGAGGCGGTGCACGGCTACTACATCGGCTACAAATTCCAGCAAGCCCTCAAGGACGCGGACTCCGCGCGCCGTGACGAACTGAAGGACTACACCTTCGACCTGCTCTACGAGCTGTACGAGAACGAGGAATCCTACACCGAGGACCTCTACGACCCGCTCGGGCAGACCGAGGACGTCAAGATGTTCCTGCGTTACAACGCCAACAAGGCGCTGATGAACCTCGGTTACGAACCCCTGTTTCCCAAGACCGCGACCGCGGTGTCACCGGCGATCCTGGCCGCGCTCTCCCCCAACGCCGACGAGAACCACGACTTCTTCTCGGGCTCGGGTTCGTCCTACGTGATGGGGAAGGCGGTCAACACCGAGGACTCCGACTGGGACTTCTGACTTCCTGTCACCTGCACCGAAAGGCCCTGCCCACCTATCTCGGCCCTCCCACATCGGGAGGGCCGAGATAGGTGGGCAGGGGTTTGTGTGCGCGGGCGGGGCGGTCAGAAGCGCCAGATCAGCGGCACCCACCAGACCGCGGCCACCAGGTACAGCACCAGCAGCGGGAGCCCGAGCTTCCAGTAGTCGGTGAACCGGTAACCGCCGGGCTCCATCACCATCGTGTTGGCCGGCGTGGCCACCGGGGTCAGGAAGGCCGCCGCGCCCGCGACCGTCAACGCCATCATGAACGGCAGCACCGAGACCTGCAGGTCGGCGGCCAGCACGGTCGCGATCGGGATCATGATCAGCACGGTCGCGGTGTTCGAGATCAGCTGCCCCAGGATGACGGTCAGCACGCACAGCGCCAGCAACGCCAGATGGGGTGAGGAGTCGCCGACGACGCTGAGCAGCCAGGCCGCGATGACGTCCGCCGCACCGGTGGAGATGAAGGCCGTGGAGAGCGGAATCATGCCGCCGACCAGGACGACCGTCGTCCAGGACACCGCGCGGTAGGCCTGCGTCGAGGTCAGGACGCCGCTGAGCACGACCGCGGCGGCGGCCAGCACACCGGCCACGGCCGGCGGCACCGCGCCGGTGGCCAGCAACACCACCATCGCCGCGAGGATGACGAGCGCACGCTTCGCCCCGGCGCCGAGCGGAACGGCGCGGCGCAGGTGCGCCGGGTCGTCCACCACCAGCATGTCGGGCGCCGTCGTGTGGAGCTGCAGATGCTCCCAGCTGCCACGCAGCAGCAGGGCGTCCCCGGCCCGCAGCCGGGTGTCGCGACCGGCGACGTCCTCGCCGCCGCGCTGCAGGCCGAGCACCACCAGGTCGCCCGAGGGTGTGCTCATGCCGGGGAACAGATGGGTCCCGATGAGCGGCGAGCGGGGCGGGATGACCACCTCGGCGAAGCCCTCCTGGACGCCGACCAGCTCGGTGTCGTCGGGCAGGTCGTACTGGGCGCGCAGCGCGATCACCTGGCTGGTGATGTCCGGCGGCAAGCTGGCCGACTCCCGCTCGGGCAGCAGCCGGCGTCCGAAGACGGCGATGAAGCCGATCGTGGCGGCCAGCAGCGGGAGACCGGCGAGTGCGTACTCGAAGAAGTTGAACGGCCGCGCGCCGGCGTCCACCGCCGCCTCGCTGACCAGGATGTTCACCGGCGTTCCGGTCAGCAGCAGCAGCGACCCGGCGTGGGCGGCGAAGGCCAGGGGCATCAGCATCCGGCTCGGCGCGACGCCGATCCGGACGGCCACGACCACGACCATCGGGATAAGGGCCGCCACCGCCCCGTTGACACTGATCAACGCCGTCAGGACGGCGACCAGCAGGCAGACCAGGATCAGCAGCGGCCCCGGCCGCTCGCTGCGGCTGAGCACGCGCTGCGCCGCCCAGGAGGTGACGCCGGTGGAGTCGAGCGCCTCGGAGACCACGAAGAGGGCTGCGATGAAGATCACCGTCGGGTCGCCGAATCCGGCGAGCGCCTCGTTCAGGCTGAGCACCCCGGTGGCCCACAACGCCAGCGCAACACCCAGTGCGACGATTCCCAGCGGCACCCGGTTGGACATGAACGCCACCACCGCCAGCGCCAGAATCGTCATCACGATCGCCACGGGGTCCACAGCCCGCACTCTAGGACCTCTGGACGCCTCGGCGGCAGAGTCGCCGCGACCGGGGTCCCGCGTGGCCGATTGTGACCGAGCGGCCCTCAGGCGTAGACTGGTTTTTAGTTGAAACGTCTAATAACTTCAGGAGTTGCTTCGGTCGTGGGCAAGATCGTGTTCATCGACTTCGACGGGACCATCGCCGACGGGGGTGTGATCCCTCCTCCGCACGTCGAGGCCGTGCGCGAGGCCCAGCGTCGCGGGCATCGCATCCTGCTCTGCACGGGCCGCCCGCGCTCGCTGGTGAGCGACGAGGTCCGCAGTCTCTTCGACGGCATGGTCGGCGCCGCCGGCGGCTACGTGGAACTCGACGGCCAGGTGCTGTCGGACCACCGCTTCCCCGCCGAGCTCGGCGATCGCGTCCGCGAGGTGCTGGACGCCCATGACGTGGCCTACCTGCTCGAGGCCCCGGACGCCGTGCACGCACTGCCCACGACCCCGGGACGACTCGCCTCCCTGATGCAAGTGGACCGAGGCGACGACCCGGGGGCGACCAATCCGGGTCTGGACATCCTCGCCGCCATCCGGGTCGATGACGACCTGAGCGCCGTGTCGTTCAGCAAGGTGGCCTGTTTCGACGGGAATGTGCCGATGACCGAGGTGATGAGCCAGCTTCCGCCCGGGGTCGGCCTGGTGCCGCCGTCGATGGCGACGCTGGGCGACCGCGCCGGCGAACTGTTCCTGGCCGAGGTGAACAAGTCGGTCGGCATGCTGGTCGCCGCCCGTCACTTCGGGGTCGATGATGCCGACATCGTGGCGATCGGCGACGGCTACAACGATCTGGAGATGCTGCGGGAGGCGGCCACCGCCGTGGTCATCGAGGGGGCCCCGGAACCGCTGCTGGAACTGGCCGATCTCGTCGTGCCACCGCCGGCCCGGGCCGGCCTGGTCGAGGCCTTCGCCCGTCTCGGCCTCACCGACTGAACTCCGGCGTCGGATCGGGCGACGGCTGGTAGGCCGGGGCTCCGGTCGATCGAACGGCCCCGCCGATCAGGCTGACGACAGCGAGCCGAGCCGGCGGACGGCCTCGTCCAGCACCTCGTCGCGCTTGCAGTAGGCGAACCGGACGAGGTGCCGGGCGCCGTCCGGGTCGTCGTAGAAGACCTGCATCGGGACGGCCACCACCCCGCACAGCTCCGGCAGCTCGCGGCACAGCCGGTAGCCGTCCTCATAGCCCAGGCTGCGGGCGTCCGCCACCACGAAGTAGGTTCCGGACGGCCGGAAGGTCGCGATCCCGGCCGCCGTGAGGCCGTCGATCAACCGGTCGCGCTTGCCCTGCAACGACGCCCGGAAGCCCGCGAAGTAGTCATCGGGCAACCGCAACGCCTCGGCGACGGCCGGCTGGAACGGTGCGCCGTTGACGTAGGTGAGGAACTGCTTGGCCGCCCGGACGGCCGACACCAGGTCGGCGGGCCCGGTCGCCCAGCCGATCTTCCATCCGGTGGCCGAGAACGTCTTGCCGGCCGATGACAGGGTGATCGTGCGCTCGGCCATGCCGGGAAGGGTGCACAGCGGCAGATGCCGGACGCCGTCGAAGGTGAGATGCTCGTACACCTCGTCGGTCACCACGATCAGGTCGTTGCGGACGGCCAGGTCGGCGACGAAGGCCAGGTCGCCGGGGCCCAGCACCATCCCGGTCGGGTTGTGCGGCGAGTTCAACAACAGCAGACGCGTCCGTGGTCCGACGGCGGCCACCAGCGCCTCCCGCGGCAGCGCGAAGTCGGGCGGCTCCAGCCGGACCGGCCGGCGGATCCCTCCGGCCAGGGCGATCGTGGCGGCGTAGGAGTCGTAGTAGGGCTCCAGCAGCACGACCTCGTCCCCCGGCTCGAGCAGCCCCAGCATGGCGGCGGCGATGCCCTCGGTGGCGCCTGCGGTGATCAGCACCTGGTCGTCCGAATCGAGATCGAGACCGTAGAAGCGCCGCTGATGCTCGGCGACGGCCGCACGCAACTCCGGCGCACCCGGTCCGGGCGGGTACTGGTTGACGCCCTCGGCGATCGCCTGGCGGGCGCGTTCCAGCATGCTCGCCGGGCCGTCGAAGTCGGGAAAGCCTTGGCCGAGGTTGACCGACCCGGTCCGGGTGGCGAGCGCCGACATCTCGGCGAAGATGGTGGAGGTGAATCCGGCCAGTGCCCGGTTGAGGGGTCGGCGAGTCATGACGGTACCGCGGGTGAGCCGTCGCGGGTCAACGTGAACGCGTCTTCCACCAACGCCACGCGGCGGTGACGATGAGGGCGCCGACCAGGGAGCCGATCAACCCCGATGGACGCAGCTCCAGGCCGTCTCCGGCGATCAGGCTGGACACCAGACCACCGACGAACGACCCGGCGATCCCGCTGACGAACGCGGTCGGCCAATCGATCCCGCCGCGCTTGCCGAGAATGAGCTGCGCCGCGGCGCCGACCAGCATGCCGAACACGAGCAAGCCGATGATGAGCATGGGGGCAGCGTAGTGGGCGGGCCCGTCCCGATCCGGGTGGCGCCACGCGCGGTTCGGAGGACCGCGGAAGACTCCGACCAGCGACCCCGGCACGACCCGGGAACGCTAGCGCCCCGGCCGCCAACCTTCGCCCGCTGCGCGACCCCCGCTCGCCTGCGCGAACACTGGTGGCCGCAGCATTAGGCGCTGCGGGCCAGCAGGTGCAGCCCGTCGGAGTGCGGCTGCGGTCGGTGCACCTGGGGCCTCAGGAAGTGGGGCCGGACCGGGCGCAACGCCAGTTCGCCGCTGCAGTTCGGGCAGGCACGGCTCGGGAACGTGACCACGCAGGCCGCGCACCAGGTGCACTCGAAGGAGCAGATGTAGACCTCGTGGTCGTCGATGGTGAGCGCGCAACCGCAGCGCTCGCAGTTGGGGCGGTACTCCAGCATTGGCCTCGTCCTTTCGTGCTGGGTGACCTCACGTCAGGCGCCGAGCAGACCCGCCACACGAATGACGCAACCACCGCCCGCACGACGATGACGGTCATCGCGTGCGGGCGGTGGTGGCTCATGAGAAGCAGCTGACCGAATGGTTCCGTCCCCCCGGATCGGAACGATTCGGTCAACATCGTCTCGTTGTCCCCCCGACGAGGGACAGTGTAGCGAGGGGGTAGCTGCCACATCAGTCACCCGCGCGAGTGACAGGCCGGCCGATCAGTCGCCAGCCGTCGGTGCCGTGACCGATCAGTCCCTGGTCGGAGAGCCGATCCAGGATCGCCAGGCAGCCGCCCAGGGAGAGTCCGGCGCGCAGCGAGAGTTCGCCGGTGCCGATCTCGCCGCGCGCGGGGACCGCCTCGTAGACGGCGAGCTCATCGGCGCTCAGGTCGTCCAGCCGGCGATGCTGGTCGGGCCGCGACGGCGGCTGTCGCCCCAGCGGGCCGACCAGTTCCAGGACGTCGGCCACCCCCGTGCAGAGCACCGCCTCGGCGTCGCGGATCAACCGGTGCGGGGTGACGGACGTCGCACTGTGCACCGGCCCCGGCACCGCCAGCACGATCCGTCCGCAGGCGCTCGCCCAGCTGACCGTGTTGCGGGCTCCGCTGCGCCACGCCGCCTCGACGATGATCGTCGCCGGGCACAGCGCGGCGATGAGCCGGTTGCGGGAGAGGAATCGGGTTCTGGTCGGATGCTCACCGGGCGGCAGCTCGCTGACCAGCAGACCCTGCCCGGCGATGCGCTGCAGCAGCGTCGCGTTGCCCGGCGGATACGGGCTGTCGAGCCCGCCCGCCATCACCGCCACTGTGGGGGTCGCGGTCGCCAACGCGCCGGAGTGCGCGGCGGCGTCGATGCCGTACGCACCGCCGCTCACCACGCCGACCCCATGCACCCCCAGCCCGGCGGCCAGGTCGGTGGCCACCGACTGCCCGTAGGCGGTCGCCGCCCGCGAGCCGACGATCGCCACGGCGCGATCGGTCAGCCCGGCCAGACTCGCCTCACCCTTCACCCACAACCCGAACGGCAGGCCACCCATCTGCTGCACCGGCTCACCGGAAGCCAGGACGTCGAGCGCGTCCGGCCATTCGTCGTCACCCGGGATCACGAACCTGAGCCGGTTGCTCCGGGTGGCGCGCCGCACCTGCTCCAGGTCCAGCACCCGGGCACGGCGTGCCCACCGCGACCGCGAACCGGGCTCGCGCAGCGACTCCAGGTACGCCGCCGCGCCGTGCTCGGCAACCGCGGCCGTGGCGTCCAGGCTGCCCGGCTCCACCGCGCAGCACAGCGCCATCCGTGCCTCACGCTCGTCCACCGCCGACCCCCTCCAGATCGAGCCCGTGCCGCATGGCCAGGGCGGTGTGCAGGTGGTCGCGCCGCGGGCGATCGGCCCCGGCCAGATCGGCGATGGACCACGAGATGCGGATGACCTTGTCGACGCCGCGGGCCGACAGGCGACCGAGGGCGACCGCCTCCTCGAGCAGCTCGCTGCCGTGCGGCAGCGGGAGCCGGCGCCGCAGCGCCGGGCCCGGCACCTCGCCGTTGGTGCGCCAGCCGTGCTCCGCCAGCCGGCGTCGCTGCCG
>CALMIQ010000303.1 GCA_937863965.1 uncultured Micropruina sp. | reverse complement strand
TAGGCGCTGGTCAGCGCCGTGCCGCGGTACATCGAGTTCGACAACGCCAGGTTCTGGTTGACGTTGTGCGCCAGCACCAGCTCGGCCACCTCGTCCGTCATGGACGCCAGCAGCTCGTTGCGCTGTTCGAGATCGAGTCCACCGGCGACGACCTCGGGCGCGAGCAGGATCTTGATGTTCACCTCGTGGTCGGAGGTGTCCACCCCGGCGGAGTTGTCGATGAAGTCGGTGTTGATCCGGCCGCCGGCCAGCGCGTACTCGATCCGGCCGAGCTGGGTCCAGCCGAGGTTGCCGCCCTCGCCGGCGCACAGCGCGCGAACCTCGGCCCCGTTCACCCGGACGGCGTCGTTGGCCTTGTCGCCGACGTCGGCGTTGGTCTCCCCGGACGCCTTCACGTAGGTGCCGATGCCCCCGTTCCAGAGCAGGTCGACCGGCGCCTTCAGGATCGCGTTGATCAACTCGGCCGGGGTGAGCCGGGTGACGCCCTCGTCCAGGCCGAGAGCGGCCCGCGCCTCGGCGCTGATCGGCACCGACTTCAGGGTGCGGGGGAACACGCCGCCGCCGGGCGAGATCAGCGCCGGGTCGTAGTCGGCCCAGGACGACCGGGGCAGCCCGAACAGCCGCTCGCGTTCGGCGAAGCTGCGCTCGGCGTCCGGGTTCGGGTCCAGGAAGACGTGCAGGTGGTTGAAGGCGGCCACCAGCCGGGTGTGCCGGCTGCGCAGCATGCCGTTGCCGAACACGTCCCCGGCCATGTCGCCGATGCCGACGCAGGTGAAGTCCTCGGCCTGGCAGTCCCGGCCCAACTCGACGAAGTGCCGCTTCACCGACTCCCACGCGCCGCGAGCGGTGATCCCCATCGCCTTGTGGTCGTACCCGGCCGATCCGCCGGAGGCGAAGGCGTCGCCCAGCCAGAACCCGCGCTCCAGCGAGATCCGGTTGGCGATGTCCGAGAAGGTGGCGGTGCCCTTGTCGGCGGCCACCACCAGGTAGGGGTCGTCGCCGTCCCACCGGACGACGTCCGGCGGCGGGACGACCTCCCCGGCGACGATGTTGTCGGTCACGGTGAGCAGCGAGGCGATGAAGACCTGGTAGCAGGCCACCCCTTCGGCCAGCCACGCCCCCCGGTCGAGATTCGGGTCGGGCAGCGACTGCGGCACGAAGCCGCCCTTGGCGCCGGACGGCACGATCACGCTGTTCTTCACCATCTGCGCCTTGACCAGGCCCAACACCTCGGTGCGGAAGTCCTCGCGGCGATCCGACCAGCGCAGCCCGCCGCGGGCGACGCTGCCGAAGCGCAGATGGACGCCCTGCACCCGCGGCGAGTAGACGAAGATCTCGAACATCGGCCGCGGTTCGGGCAGCAGGCCGAGCTCGCGCGGCAGCACCTTGAACGCGTGCGCCGGGGCGTCCGGCTGGAAGGCGTTGGTGCGGATCATCGCCCGCAGCACCGCCAGAAACATCCGCAGGATGCGGTCCGCGTCCAGGCTGGCCACCTCGGCGAGCTGCTGCTCGATGCCGGAGAAGGCCTCGGCGACCGCGTCCGCCCGGGTCTGGGCGTCGGCGAAGGTCAGCGACGGGTCGAATTTCGCGCGGAACGCGGCCACCAGAGCGGCGGCGATCTCCGGGTTGTCGTTGAGGGTGGCGGCCACGTAGGGCTGGCTGTACGGAATGCCGGCCTGCACCAGGTAGCGCGAGATGGCGCGCAGCCAGGCGATCTCCTGCCAGGTCAGGCCGCCGGTCATCACCAGCCGGTTGAACTTGCCGGACTCGGCCCAGCCCCGGTAGGTGGCGTCGAAGGTGTCGATGAACCGCTCCTGGAGTTCGGGGCTCCAGTCCTCCCCCGGGTCCATGTCGCCGGTCAGCTTCAGGCCGAAGTCGTAGAGGAACACCGTCCGGCCGCGCAGCTGGAACTCGAACGGCCGCTCGTCCAGCACCTCGACGCCGAGCACCGACAGGTGCGGCATGGCGTCGGCCAGCGACATGTGCCGGTACGACATCACCTTGAACCGCACGTCGGCGTTGTCCGTCGGCCACGACGGTGGGTAGACGTCGTAGGCCAGGTCGTCGTCGTCCGTCAGACCGTTGGCCCGCAGCAGATCGCCGACGCCGACGCTCGCCGGGTACTCCTCCTTGTAGGCGTCGCTGAACTCGACGCCGCGCGCCTCGCTGGCCAGCCCCTGCGCGGCTGTCTCGAACTCGTCGTCCCAGCTGCGGGCGGCGAGTTCGATCCGCTGCTGCAGCCCGACCGTGTCGACGTCGCCGGTCAGCGGGTCGTCGTCGGGCCGCTTGACCACGAAGAACAGCCGGGCCAGCACCGATTCGGAGACCCGGGCCTGATGCTCCAGCGACTCCCCGCCGAGTTCGTCGAGCAGGATCCTCTGGATCGCCTCCCGGACGCCCGTGGTGTACCGGTCCCGGGGCAGGAAGACCAGCACCGAGATGAACCGCCCGTAGGTGCCGCGCCGGACGAAGACCCGGACGACGCGGCGGTCCTTGAACTGGGCCTCCTGGGCGATCACGGGGAGCAGCTCCTCCGCGCTGGCCTGGAACAGCTCGTCGCGCGGGTAGCTGTCGATCACCTGGCGGATCGCGGAACCGCCGTGGCTGTGCGGGGCGAACCCGGACGCGTCGATCAGCCGGTGCGCCTTGCGCGCCAGCACCGGGATGTCCCACACGCTCTCGCCGTAGGCGGCGGCCGCGAACAGGCCGAGGAAGCGCCGCTCACCGGTGAGCCGCCCGGTGGCGTCATGCAGCCGGACGCCGACGTAGTCGAGGTAGGCGGGCCGGTGCACGGGCGAGCGCCGGGAGTCCTTGGTGATCACCAGCAGACTGCGCTCGCCGCCGAGCGGGACCGCCTCGAACTCGCCCGCGGCATCCTCGTCGCGCAGGATGCCCAGCCCCGTCCCGGGCACCGCCTCGTAGCCTCCGTCGGCGCGGTAGCGGATCTCGCGGTAGCCGAGCAGGACGAAATTCCCCGCGCTGAGCCACTGCAGCAGGTCCGTGACCTCACGGACGTCGTGCGGGCTGACCGGCTGAGGGTTGTCGTTGATCCAGTCGATGGCCTCGGTCAGCCGGTGCTCCATCGGGTGCCAGTCGTCGACCGCGGCACCGACGGCGTCCACCCCGGCCGCCACGGCCGTTCTGAGGGCCTCGGCGAGGTCGCCGGCCGCGCGGCCCAGCGGCGGGAACGCCTCCACGCAGATCCAGGACTCGGCGATCGCCTGCGGGTCGCCCTGCGCCAGGGCGGTCATCGTGCCGCCGGCGTCCCGCCGCACCTCGTACTGCGGGTGGAACAGGGCACGGATGTTCCAGTCGCTGCGGGTGACGTCCATGCTGACGGTGTCGACCAGGAACGGCCGGTCGTCGGTGACGATCAGGATCACCGTCGACGCGCCCGGGTGGTCGGCCTCGGGAAGCAGCACCCGGACCTTGGTCTCCCCCGGCTGCCGGACCAGGCCGAGAGCCAGATGGTCGGCGATCAGGCCGGCCACCTGGCCGGGGTCGAGTTGGGCGAGTTCACCATCGGGAAGGTGCCGGACGTAATGTTCGGCGAATCCCTCGAGCAGGTCGAGCCGCTGCGGATCCTCGAGCAGATCGGCCAGTCGACCGGTCAAACCATCGATCCAGCTCGACCGAGACGGGTTTCTTGCGGCCACGTCGCCTCCTTGCCCGGGCACGTCATCGTGAACCCAACACTGTAGTGCCGCGCTGGCACAATGGCCCGCATGCAGATCCAGGCCCGCAACGACTTCGCCGCGGACGCGTCCACCACCCACGCGATGCTCACCGACCCGGCCTTCCTCACCCAGGTGTGCGTCGCGTCCGGTGACCTCGCCTACCGGGTGGACGGCGTACCACAGCACACCGCCGTCGAGCGCCGGATGGAGTCCCCGTCGGCGGTGCGCGGCCTCCTCGGCGACAGCCTGACCCTGCTGCAGGAGATCCGCTGGAACGCCCCCGCACCCGACGGTGCCCGCACCGGCGCCCTGGAGCTGACCGTGAAGGGGATGCCGGCGCACGCCGACATCGCGATCGACCTGCGTCCCGGCGGCCGCGGCACCCTGGTCGACTTCACCGGCGAGTTCACCATCAAGGTGCCGCTCGTCGGGCGCTCGCTCGAGGCGAAGGCCGTCCCAGCCCTGACTGCCGGGTTCGACGTCCAGCAGCAGGTCGGCGACGACTGGCTGGCGGCCCGCAACGCCGAGTCCGCCTGACCGGGGACGGTTCTTTTCGTTCGAAACTCGCACGTCCGGAACCGTCCCCATCCTGCGAGATTCGCACTCCGGGGACGGTTCTTTTCGTTCGAAACTCGCACGTCCGGAACCGTCCCCATCCTGCGAGATTCGCATTCCGGGGACGGTTCTTCGGTCACTCGACCTCAGGCGTGCACCGGGTCCCGGTCGAGGGCGGGGACGTAGGGGCAGAGCGGATCGGACTCCAGCAGGTCGCCCGTCCAGGCATAGGCGCGGGCGCGGGAACCCCCGCACCAGTGGTTGAACTCGCAGCGGCCGCAGCGCCCGGCGAACCCGTCCGGCTCGCGGAGGGCGCGCATCGTAGGGTGGTCGCGGTAGAGGCTGACCAGCGACTCGCGCTTCACGTTCCCGACGGCAACCGGCAGGAACCCGGACGGCGTGACGTCGCCGGTGCTCGAGACGAAGACGATGCCGTTGCCGTCCCGAATCCCGAAACCGCGCGCCATCGGGGACGCCTCGATCTCGGCATCGGTGAGTCCCCGGCGGCGGGCGGCGCGGGCGGCGATCCGCCGATACTGCATCGCCTCGGTGGTCTTCACCTGGAACGGCGCGTCGCGGGCCAGGCCGTTCAACCACACGATCAGCCGCTCCGCCTCTCCGGCGGACACCTCGGTCAGTTGCGTGCCGCGTCCGATGCTGATCAGGAAGAACAGGCTCCAGCGCAGGATCGTCCGGGTGGTCAGCAGGTCGTAGACGGCCGGCAGGTCGGGTGCCGTCGACGCGGTGACCAGGGTGTTGATCTGCACGGGAAGGTCCAGCCGGTTGGCCCACTCCAGAGCCTCCAGAGTGGCTTCGAAGGTCCCGGGCACGCCCCGGACGCCGTCGTGCGCCTCGGCGCTGGAGCCGTCCAGGCTCAGCGAGATGGCCTGGACGCCGGCGTCCTTCAGTTCGGCGAGCCGGTCGATGGTGAGCAGCGGGGTGACCGCGGGCGCCAGGGAGGCCCCGATGCCGCGGGCGCGGGCCTCGGCCAGCAGCAGATCGAGATCGGGACGCCGCAACGGGTCGCCGCCGGTGAAGACGACGTGCGGCAGCGGATCGCCGAAGCCGGTCATGTCGTCGAGCAGGTCGATCGCCTCGGCGGTGGTCAGTTCGCCCGGCGCCGGCAGCGGCATCGCGGTCGCCCGGCAGTGCCGGCAGGCCAGCCCACAGGCGTTGGTCAGCTCCCAGTAGACGATCATCGGTGCCCGGCGATAGGCCCAGCCGACCGGCCGGACGGCCCCGATCGCGTGCGGATGGGCTGCCCTATCGGCCATGGGAATCCCCTTGTGAAGGCGTTCTTCGGCGGCGCCGGTCGGGCGATCGCCAGAGGTGGTGAGAGCCTGGTCGGCCCTCGACTCCGGTCTATCACGGCGCCCCGGGACGCGCGGCCGATCCGGGAATCCCGCCGTGCAACCGACCCTGCTCGCCGGTTCGCAGAACTCGCGCGTTCGGGACCGCTATCCCGCCCCG